>JBMNUI010000019.1:0-29495 GCA_050946195.1 Eubacteriales bacterium | reverse complement strand
GCCTGTGGGAGAGCACTACATGCCGGGGCAGGATTTCGCTTCTTGCCCGGACAAGCTTTTTTGTGAGCATAAGCGAGAGGAACCCGGCAGCCGCGCCCGCGGCAATCATGAGTGCGATCACCTTTTGTGTTCACCTCCTTTACTTTATCTCCAAATAAGAATAACCGCATCCCACTCGATAATGGAATACGGCTCGCACAAAGACAGGTACACCGCCCCGCCATGCAGGGTTATACACTTGTCCGTATCGGTTTTCCGTACCTCTTTCGGCGGCCAGGCTGCCATGTGCAACGCAATAGTCGTTGACGAAGGCCCTATAGCTTTGCGTCGCTGCCTTTCGGCAGGTTTGCCATTATCGGGAGGTTATTCTATTTGTAATATCTTAAGCCAACCCCAGCCTCCCAGGACGGCCGGGCAGCTTAATTTCTGCGAATACAAGTACAGGCCGTATCCCACGATAATGGAATACGGCCTGTAATGGGTACAGTTTCACAAACCCTATCTAAGCGGGGTTGCCTCAATGTCCCGTCGCAAGCCCTCATTCGGCAGCTGGCTGCCATGTACAGCGTATTATGCTGACGAAGGCCCTGTAGCTTTGCGTCGCTGCCTTTCGGCAGGTTTGCCATTATCGTGAGGGTATTATTTAATTTGATTTAGCTTTGCCTGCTGAACTTTCTCCCCGAAAAAACAAACCCGTATCCCACGATAATGGAATACGGCTATCTACAGCGACAAGTACATACCCCAGCATATATGCGGGGCAGTCTGCACCTCTCCGGACCTCATTCGGCAGCTGGCTGCCATGTACAGCGCATAACGCTGACGAAAGCCCTATAGCTTTGCGTCGCTGCCTTTCGGCAGGTTTGCCATTATCGTGAGGCTGATATTTCGTTTTTCGGGAATGTATAGAGTGAATTTTTATTCAATCTCTATATTCGGACTTGATTGTAACACACAATTCTGGGTTTGTCAATAGTTTTTTGGAAATTTTTTTTACAAAAATCAGAATTTTCGCTTTTTTTGTCGTCTGCACACAAAAATTATCATGAGAATTGACAATTACAGCGCGCGGGTATATAATCAGGATAGGGCGCCGCGTACCGGCGCCCTACCGGAATTCGGGTAGCTATCACCACCGGGCTTCTCACCACAGGAACAGACGGCGTAAAATGCGGTTTCTTTATTTTATTGAAAACAGACATTTTCCGCCTTGACAGGGCCGGCGGGGTATGGTATAATTTTTCAAAAGAAGGACGAATCTACCGATTAAAATAAAGGAGATATAAAAATGAGGAAGTTTGCAGTGCTTGCCTTGGCGCTTCTTGTTCTTATCCTGCTTGTGTCCTGCAAAAACGGCAACGGCGACGACACGTCCGACAGCTCGTCTTCATATACAATTGAGACCTCTACCTCACCCGGAGAGGAGACCTCCACCGAGCCGGCAACCAGCGAGCCGACCGAGACCAGCGAGCCGGCCGAGACCACCGCGCCCGATACTCAGGACCCTTCCTCAATAATCTTCACTCCGGTTGACCAGACGGTGTATGTAACCGGCGAAAACGTTAACGTGCGGAGCGCCCCCTCGGTTACCGGTGACATAATAGCCGTCCTGCATTACGGCGACGATATCAGATGCGTCGGCACCAGCGAAAAGTGGTATAAGATTATCTACGCCGACAAGGAATGCTATATCTCGTCCGATTACGTCACTTTCGACAACATTTCGGGCAACGACTTTGAGGCGGTCAACGATACCGTCTATGTCACCACAGACTATGTCAACCTGCGCCGCGGCCCTTCAACCGCCACCGAAATAATGGCTAACCTTACCAAGGGAGCCTCGCTGACCCGCATCGGCAGGAATGCCGAGTGGAGCAAGGTGCTCTATAACGGCAACCAGTATTACATACATAATTCCACAATATCCACAGAGCCCTCGAACTAATAATTGCGAATGAGTATATGCCGCCCCAGCAAAATCCGGGGCGGCGGTGCTTTATTTCAGTCCCTTAATTCCCAGCTTTTTGCGCCACTTAAAAAGGTAGGCCGTAATCAGCCTTGTGAGCGCGATGTCAAACAGCACAAAAGCGGTATTGGCGAGAGGGTAGATAAGCCATGTCCAGCCAAGTGTCTCATCGGGCAGCATCAGGATATATTTTGTGACGAGTATGACAAGCGTGAGCGCGGTGTTCATCATCAAAAGCTTGATAATCCACTGCAACAGCCGGCTGCCGAGCCTCTCAACTTTTTCCTTGAGAATAGGGTAGTAACCTGCAAAAATCAGGTAAAAGACCGCGGCGGTCTTGAGCGGTAATAAAAGCGAAAGCAGCCCGGTGGCCGCCCACACCAGCCAGGGCCAGATGCCGCCGACCTCAATAACAACAATGACAACCAGTATCCCCGCTAAGGCCGCGGCGCTCAGATCAAGCACCTCAAGAATCGAGCCGAGCGAGAGCACGACCACGCCGAGCGCAGTTATTACCGCGCATAAGGTCAGCCGCTTGATGCTCTTTTTTATTCCCCCGGGCATCAGCTCATCTCCCTTCACTTACAGTGCTCTCCCCCACACCCCGCTCAAGGAAATCATCCTTAAAAACTTTTAAACCGTGGGTATTCGCCCCACACCCCTCTTTTTGCTTCGGAGGTGCCGCACCGACAAGTTCTTGAGGGGGCCCGGGGGAACTTCTTGAAAGAAGTTCCCCCGGGGCGCATCAGCAGCAGCGGATCAGGTCGCCGCCCATGCATTCGCAACAGCAGTCGGCGCAGATAAGGCCCGAGCAAACGCTGCAGCCCGAGCAGCCGCGCGCGGTCGTCGTCCTGTACCCGCCACCGTAGCCGTTTGCCTGCTGGCGCAGCCTGTCGCGGGCGTCTCTGTACTCAAGGTTATCGGGATCCATGCTGCAGGCAAGGTCAAAATAGCGCTGCGCGTCGACATAGTGCCGCAGCCTAACCTCAACGCAGCCGCGCAGGAAATTCCATTCGGCGTCGCGCTGGGAATAGGGGACGCCGCTCAGCAGTATATCGGCCTCGACAATATTGTCGGTGTTGATACAGCGCCTGATTCTTGCGTATAGCTCGCTCGTGCCGTTATAAGCCCCCGTGCCGAACCCGCCGCCCGGGCCGCCACTCTCACGGGCTTCCCTTTCCTTTTGAATCCGGTCGTATGCGGCGTTTATTTCCTTCATTTTTTCGTTGGCAAGCTCGGCCAGATCCGAGTCTTTATATTTGTCGGGGTGATATTTTTTGGCAAGCTCGCGGTAGGCGCGCTTGACCTCCTCGTCGGAAGCATCGCGCGAGACGCCGAGCACTTTGTACGGGTCGTTCATCTGAGAATTCATTCCTTTGCAAAAAATGTGATTCCCCATGGGCCGCATAAACCGCAACATGCGCCGGCCGCGTCACCGACCAGATTTGTTTTGCCTGGGTTTCATTATCTCCTCAATCCGGCGGGGCATTCCGAAATATATTATGTTTGAAATCACTCCGCGGAGCGTGTCGCAACCATAATCAATGAGGTTAAAACCAAGCTCTGCTTCGATCAGCTCATGCGTCAGCGCACTTTGAATTCCGGCCAGCTCTGCCTCATTCGGGCTGCGGTTTTGATATAGACAGGCAAAGGGATTATATCGCCCCAGCCTGATGTCGTCGGCAAAATCGTCGAGCGCATCGGCGATATACAGCCATTTCCCGATATGCCGGCCTATCTGCCGCGCAACTGCCGCAGGCTTATCCTCAAGGCCGTATGACAGAATATCCTCAACTACCCCCCCGAAAACCCCGGCCGGCAGGTCGACAGACGCGACCTTCTCTGCCTCAAGCCGCATAAGTTCGCCGATACCCGCTGCAATTCTCTCATCAAGCCCGGGCAGCGTGTCCGCTGTGCGGCGCCTCACTCTATCTGCGGGGAGCAGCGCGGCTTTTGCGCCCAGCCGGCGCAGCCCGGTCTCGTCGCTGACATCGTCGCGCAGCTTGTGGTAGGTCAGCAGCACGGCGGCACGGGCGCAGAATTCAAGCTGCGGGTTCGGGAGCATTTGATTGCGCTTTCTGGCAGGATGCGCGGCGCAGCGGCGCTGCTCAAACTCGGGTTTCTCGCCGACAAGCGCAATCCTCACCAGCGCGAGGAATACAAAATCATAACTCAGCGCAAATCGGGACAAACACCCGGCGCACTTTCCGTAGGACCTGCAGAGCCCGCAGTACACGGCGCGGTAGTATTCATACTCACGCATCTTAAGCTCGGGCTCATACACCCTCACATATCCGAACATGCGCCGCCCTCCTGCCGGTACTCTTATATATGGTAACCGAAAAAAAGGGAAATTTCAATAGCGTTTTAAAAATTCCGACGGCTTGTTCGGACGGAGTTGCGGCAATCATCGCCTTTTGATATTGACTTGCCGCAAGAATTATATTATACTGTTGTCAGCAATATACAGGAAGGGGAAACAGATGGGTAAAATTACTTTTATGGGCGCCGGCAGCACGGTTTTCGCCAAGAACGTGCTCGGCGACTCGATGCTGAGCGAAGCGCTCAGGGATTTTGAAATTTCACTCTACGATATCGATGCCAAGCGCCTTGAGGAATCCTACATCATGGTGGATTCGCTCAACCGCAACATAAACGAAGGGCGCGCTAAGGTGACAAAATACCTCGGGATACCAAACCGCCGCGACGCGCTGCGGGGGGCCGATTTCGTGGTAAACGCCATTCAGGTCGGCTTCTACGACCCCTGCACCATAATTGATTTTGAAGTACCGAAAAAATACGGCCTGCGCCAGACGATTGGCGACACCCTGGGAATAGGCGGCATATTCCGCGCGCTGCGCACCATACCTGTGCTCAAGGACTTTGCCGAGGACATGGCCGCGGTCTGCCCCAATGCGCTTTTCCTCAACTACACCAACCCCATGGCAATTCTGACCGGATACATGCAGAGATATACCGACATCAAAACCGTCGGGCTCTGCCACAGTGTTCAGGTCTGCACCAAGAGACTATTAAAAAGCCTCGGCATGGAACCGAAGCGGCCGCTGCGCGAGCTTATTGCCGGGATCAACCACATGGCGTGGCTGCTTGAAATCGAGGACGCCGACGGCAACGACCTCTACCCCGAAATCCGTAGACGCGCCGCGGCAATCCTTGAGAACCCGCCTGAAGACTTCAAGGACCTTGTCAGGTTTGAATATATACGCCGGCTGGGGTATTACTGCACCGAGTCGAGCGAGCATAACGCCGAATATAACTGCTTTTTCATCAAATCGCGCTACCCCGAGTTTATCGACCGCTACCGCATCCCGCTCGACGAATACCCGCGCCGCTGTGTCCGGCAAATCGAGCGCTGGGAAAAGGACCGCGAGCTCTATCTCGCAAACGACGTCACGCACACCCGCACCCGCGAGTACGCCTCCTACATCATGGAGGCCATAGTGACCGACACACCCTACCGCATCGGCGGGAACGTGATAAACACCGGCCTTATCACCAACCTGCCGGCAGAGGCCTGCGTTGAAGTGCCCTGCCTTGTGGATAAGTACGGCATACAGCCGACATATGTCGGCAGGCTGCCGCTGCAGCTCGCCGCCATGAATATGACCAACATAAACACCCAGCTCCTCACAATCGAAGCCGCCGTGACCAAGAAAAAAGAGACAGTTTATCAGGCCGCCATGCTCGACCCGCATACCTCGGCCGAGCTGTCAATCGACGACATTGTCTCGCTCTGCGACGACCTGTTCGAGGCCGAGCGTGACTGGCTGCCCGAGTACAAATAAAGCGCGCCGGGGGACTTCCTGTGGAAGTCCCCCGGCTGATAACCCGGCGCAGACGCTGTGCGTCTGCGCCGGGTTTTACTTTAAAATTTCGAGTACGGCTGATGCCATAGCTGTTTTGGAGAACAGTATAAACCGGGCTTTCCCCTCTTCCTCATAGTAGCGATATGAAAACCTGACCGGCTCTTTTATCCTGTTTGACTTTATCAATTCGTTTATTTTGGCGCATTTCTCACCAGCCGACATGGCATCGGTATACAAATCTGTTATAATACAGACCGGATCCTGCCAGTCGATGTCGGCATTCGCGCCGTCAATAAAATCGATTACATCGTCCCGGTCCGGTTGTTTTGTTTTTTAAACTCAGTGAGTTCTTCGATATTAGTAGTTGTTTTCCTTAATCTTGAAAAAGGCCTGCGGGTGTGCGCACACCGGGCATTTTTCGGGGGCGTTTTTACCGACCACGACATGACCGCAGTTGGAGCAGATCCAGACTACCTCCTCGCTTTTGGAGAACACCTGGCCGTTTTCAATGTTTGAGAGCAGCTTCTTGTAGCGCTCCTCATGCTCCTTTTCTATCTTGGCGATGCCTTCAAAGAGCGCTGCTATCTGGGTAAAGCCCTCCTCACGGGCGACCTTGGCGAACTCGGCATACATTTCGGTCCACTCGTAGTTCTCGCCGGCTATACCGTCCTTCAGGTTTGTCACGGTGTCGGGAACCTCGCCGCCGTGAAGAAGCTTGAACCAGATTTTCGCGTGCTCCTTCTCGTTGTTCGCGGTTTCCTCGAAAAATGCGGCTATCTGCTCGTAGCCTTCTTTTCTGGCTTTTGATGCATAATAGGTGTACTTGTTCCTTGCCTGTGATTCGCCGGCAAATGCGGCCAAAAGGTTTGCTTCGGTTCTTGAGCCTTTGAGTTCCATAGTTTTTCTCCTTTTTATTATAAAATTTATTTTTCGGCATACTTCATATCAGGGCTTCGTCCTCTTGTTCTCTGCCTGATTGTGCAGGCGGCTGCCGGCTTTGGTTTCGGGAACACATGGGACACAGCCCGACAAAATCGATATCCCAGTCTTCAATAAGGTATCCCCGGGCGTCGATGTTTTCAAGTGGCTTTAATGCCGGTTCTGCTATTTCGATATCGTCCACTCTGCCGCAGGCGCGGCAGCTTATATGAAAATGCTTCTTTGTGTTTATATCAAACCTATCATCCAGACCGGGTATGTGCAGCCGCTGTAGTGTTCCCGAGGCGGCTGCTTCGGCCAGTACCCTAAAAACCGTCGCGCGGCTAATTCTGGGGTTTATCTTTCTTACCGCCTCATATACCATTGTCGCGGAAGGATGGCTCATGCCAAGAAGTGTCTCTGATATAAGACGCTTTTGCTTTGTGTTTCTTTTGGCCATTACATCATCCCACGCTCCTTATTAGGGCTCGGTCTCATAATATCATATTCTCACTTGCCTGTCAATAGGTTTGCCTGTTTTTTTGTATTTTTACTGCGTCGGCAAAAAACGGCAGGAGAGCATCCCGGGCTTAGGCGGCAGCATGATCAAAAATCACAAATATTTGGTTTTTTGTTGACTTTGTTTTGTCGGTATGTTATACTAAATAAGCAAAACCAAAACTGAGTTTGCTGGAGGAACCAACAATGAAAAAAAGGCTTGTACCAATTCTGGTCGCATTGGCGCTGGCTCTGCTTGTTGTGCTGGTGGCATGCGACAAAATCCCGAACAACAATTCGGACACATCAGCCGACACTTCTAACACATCATCCTCAACAGACACTTCTGCGGCAACCGACGCAAATAAAATATCCATTATCTCTGCCGACGGTTCCACCGAATACCAGCTAATACGCCCTGAAGGTGCGCCGGGTGAACTTGTAGCCGCCGCATCGGATCTTTACAGGACTTTATGCACGAAGTACGGAGTCTCCCTCCAGAACTTTAAGTATCAGACCGATTGGTTAAAACCGGGAGATACCCCGGCAGACAAGGAAATCCTCGTCGGCGAGACAAACCGCGAGGAAACCCAACAGGTGCTTGAGGGACTTAAGCAAGCCGATTATGCCATAGTTATGGTCGGCACTAAGCTTGTCATATGCGGCGGGTCAGACGAGGCCACACTCCAGGCGATTTCCTATTTCACAGAGTATATTATGACCGACAATTCTCTGGAGATCCCCGAAAACTTCAGCTACATATGCTCCTCACCCCCGCGCGTCTTATCCTATTCACCTGAAAATTACTATTATTACGAGAATGTCTACACACCCAATCTGGTGATTAATTATGTCTGCAGCCCTGCCTTCGACAAGACCGCGTCAAAGCTGTATATAAACGGCAAGGACTACTCTTCCTCGGCGGTCTGGGAGGACAGCCGCGTGACCTTGTCGAATACCACATTCGAGGCCGGAGACTATGAGGTCACACTCAACCTCTACGATACAAAAGGCAATTTGTGCAAACATACCCAGAACTTTTCCTGCGGCGACGGATCGGTGATGTACCTCTACAAAGGAGAGCTGCATGCTCACACGTCAGAATCTGACGGTCAGGGTACTGTTGAGCAGGCATATGCATACGCGCGCGACGTTGCAAAGCTCGACTTCTTCTCGATTACCGACCACTCAAACTCCATTACCCTGGCCACATATAAATACACGCATAAGCCGATAGCCGACGCGTTCAATGAGCCCGGCAATTATGTAACACTGTATGGCTTTGAGCAGACATATAACATCAGCTCCGGCTATTACGGGCACCTGAACGTGCTCAATACGCTGACCCTGACAACCCGCTCCATAAATCTCCCTACCTTCTTCAGGACGATGACAAGGAACCCCGAGGCAATCGTGATGTTCAATCATCCCGGGTATAAGTGGGGCAACTTCCTTGACTTCAAGCATGACAAGGATGTCGATGAGGTGCTGAACCTGATTGAGATTAAGGGCTCGGGGTATGATTTGCAGTATGCACTGGCGCTGACACAGGGCTGGCATATCTCCCCGATGTACAACGAAGACAACCACAGCCCCAACTGGGGAGCTGCCAGCGAGGCTTGCGGGTATGCGCTTGCCCCGGCACTCACGCGCGAGAATCTTGCCGAGGCCTTCCGCAAGAACCGCACCTATACCACCACAGACGGCTCGCTGAAAATATATTATAAAATCAACAACGAGTGGATGGGTGCGCGGCTCGACAACCCCGATAAGCTCGAGGTCAGTGTCAGCGTATCCACCGACAAGTCGAGCGGAATCGGCACCATATATCTTGTTACCGAGGACAACATAATTGTCGCCCAGGCCTCTCCAGGCTCCAAAAGAACATATGATTGGACCCTCACAATTGAACCCGAATTCGACTATTACTATGTCAAAGTGGTAAGCTCGTCCTACTGGGCGGTGACCGCGCCGATATGGATCAAAAACCGCGATTTGTTAAACATAACCGATATGACACAATCCCTGCTTGTAAACAACTCGGGGAACGACGACTACGGAGTCAAGGCCATCGTGAAGAACAGCTCCTCCAAGACCATGACCGACGTTACGGTGTCCTTCTACAAAAGCTCACTCAACGGCTTTAATATCAGCGCTGCACCCTTTGCCACCGTCAAGCTGGGTAACCTGAGCGCCGGCAGCACTTCAAGCGCCGAAGCCTTCACCTCATATTCGATGTCAAGCAACCGCATAACCGCGGTAGTCACCGGAAAAATTGACGGCAAGACCTACAGTGACACCTCGTACACCCTTCTCTCCCAGCTCTATATGACAGAGGTGCTGCCCAAAATGTCGGCATACAACGGCGTATCCACACCCTTCTGCTACCTCGAGCTATACAACAACAGCGATGCCGTTATTGATTTGTCGTCATACAAACTCAGGTACTACCATAAAGCCGGTGCAAACGATACCGACCTTGCCAACAACACCTGGAACCTGTCGGGTACAATCCAGCCCCACAGCACGGTTGTAATCTGGTTCAGAAGCTCAAACAAACTCACGGTCGCTGACTTCAACTCCAAGTTCGGCACAAACCTGATCGAGGGCAGCAGCATATTGGTGCTTAACAATGTACCTCTCCTCCCGACAGATATAAACAAAGCGGCGCAGCTTGAGCTGGTCTCGGGTTCGACGGTTGTCAGCCGCATCTGGTATAACTGGGGTGATTCCATGAAGTCGGGAATAGTATCCGACAAGGCCATTACATTTGATTATTGCCATATGTATGTCCAAACCTCTGTGACAACTTCATACAATGCCAATCCCACACCCGGGAGCATCTCGCAAGGCCAGGTGCCGACTGCCGTAACTAAGTAATCCAAATATAAGAACCGCCGCCGGATGACCGGCGGCGGTTCTTTCGTGCGGGCGACCCCTTAGGTTGGCCGCTCAGCACCATTTTTCAGTGGCGTTTTTTTACTTTTCAAAGCTATCCGCAAAAGCGGTCGCCAGCCTGTCGCAGCGCTCGTTATACGGGTGGCCGTCGTGCCCTCTGATCCAGACAAAGTTCACCCTGTGCTTCTCAAGCAACTCAAGAAGCTCCTCCCACAGGTCGACGTTGAGCACCGGAGATTTGTCGGCCTTCTTCCAGCCGCGTTTTTTCCAGGACTCAAGCCAGCCCCGGTTGACGGCATCTGTCAGGTACTTTGAGTCCGAGGTCAGTGTCACCTCGCAGGGGTACTTAAGCGCCTTGAGCGCGGCGATAGCCGCGGTCAGTTCCATGCGGTTGTTGGTGGTCTGGGGCTCTCCTCCCGAGAGCTCTTTTTCTTTTTCGCCGTATACCAGAATCGCCGCCCAGCCGCCCGGCCCGGGATTGCCCCGGCAGGCCCCGTCGGTGTATATGTCAACATGCTTCAATTTCCGGCCATCTCCCTCTTTTCCGGATTCTCAATTATATGCCTGATTATCCTCGACGCCATCAGAATACCTGCCGCATTCGGCACCAACGGAAGCGTGCCGGGAGGCAACCGGCGGCTCGCGCTGCCGTCCACACAGAAACCGGCATCGGGTGTTCTGGCCGGCTCACGCGAGAACACCACCTCAAGGTGTTCAATTCCCCGCGCTCGCAATTCCCGCCGCATCACCCGGGCAAGCGGGCAGGTATCGGTCTTTGATATGTCGGTAATTTCAAGGCGGGTGGGGTCGAGCTTGTTGCCGGTCCCCATCGCCGAGATAAGCGGCACGCCGGCCTCCTTTGCCCGGACTGCAATCAGCAGCTTTGAGGTGACCGTATCAATGGCATCGGCGATATAGTCGTACTCCGAAAAATCTAGTCTGTCCGCTGTGGTTGCATCGTAGAACATGCTGTAGAGCGTCACCCGGCAGGAGGGGTTTATATCGAGTATGCGCTCACGCATGACCTCGGTCTTGGGCCGCCCGAGCGTCGAGTGCAGTGCCACAATCTGGCGATTGATGTTTGACGGGGCAACGGTGTCTTTGTCGATTAGGGTAAGGTTCCCTACCCCGGCCCGGGCCAGCGCCTCGCAGAGCGAGCCGCCGACTCCCCCGAGCCCGAAGACGGCAACCCTTGCCGACATCAGCGCCTTCACGGCCCCGGCTCCTATCAGCATCGCGGTTCTTGACATGCTCGAAGGAATCTCCATTCTGACAGCCCTTTCTTTGTTGGTTTATACAATGAATTATATCACGATTTTACAATTTATTCAAGAGACAGCCGGGCCCAACAAATCAATTCATGCCTTTACATTTGGGCGGTTTTGGTGTATACTAAATGTAAAAATAAACAAAGGGAGCGGCCGCAATTATGAAGCTGAACTACCGGAATACCCTGTGCGTGGGGTTCGCGTTCTTCCTGATAAGCGCCTTCTGGATGGCCTATGACACGGTTATCCCCAAGATACTCACCGACAAGTTCGGCCTGCCGCAGACCTGGTCGGGCGTGGTCATGGCGCTCGACAATATCCTGGCGCTCTTTTTGCTGCCGCTCTTCGGCGCGCTGTCCGACCGCACTAACACAAGGCTCGGCCGGCGCACGCCCTATATACTCACAGGGACTATCGTGGCGGCGGTTCTGTTCGTGGGCCTTTCCTTTGTCGACAACATACAGCTCACAAAGCTGGGGGCCGTCTCGGACGTCGAGGGCAGGAGCACTCTCGAGTTTTTGTATGATTATGATTATAAAACAAAGGTGGCCGACGGCGTCGAGTACGAGCTTGTCACCCCCTCGGGTGAAAAGTTCATCCTGACCGAGAAATTCACGCGCGAGCAGTTCACCTCGATAACCCTCAAGGCCGACAAAACCGACCCGAGGACCGGTGAGGTGGTGCTCAATTCCGACGGCACCCCGAAACAGGTGACAAACCCGCTATACTTAAATTACGTCATGCCGGCGCGTGCGGCCTATGCCTGGGACCAGACTCTGAGCAGCCCGGCAACTCTGATATTTTTCATGGCCCTGCTGCTCCTTGTGCTCATCTCAATGGCAACCTTCCGCTCTCCGGCCGTCGCGCTGATGCCCGACGTGACAATAAAACCCCTGCGCTCGAAGGCCAATGCCGTGATAAACCTCATGGGAGCCTGCGGCGGAATTCTGATTCTTCTACTCGGCTCGCTGCTCAAAACCGGCGAGCCGGCAAACGACATGATGAGCTTCACGGCTTTCTTTGGCATCGTCTCGGGAATTATGCTGGTGTCGCTCATTATATTCATGCTGACCGTCAACGAAAAAAAGCTGGTGCGCGAGATGGAGGAAAGCCGACGGCTCGGGCATGACACCGCGCCCGACGACAACGAGACCCCGGGCAAGCGCAGGCTGACAAAGGGCGAGCGGACCTCGCTCTTGCTGATACTTGCCTCGGTGGTGCTGTGGTTTATGGGATACAACGCGGTGACAAGTAAGTATTCGGTCTACGCGGGCAAGGAGCTGGCGCTCGACTACAACCTCACGCTCATGATAGCTCAAGCCGCGGCGATTGTCGCCTTCATTCCGGTCGGCATAATCTCCTCGAAAATCGGGCGCAAAAAGGCAATACTCTCAGGAATCGCCATGCTCAGCGTCGCCTTCGGCACCGCCATGTTTATGGACAGCAACAGCCCGGGGATGATAATGAATATAATGTTCGCGCTCGCCGGCATCGGCTGGGCGACAATCAACGTCAACTCCTTCCCCATGGTGGTCGAACTCTCTCGCGGCGGGGATGTCGGAAAATATACCGGTTATTACTATGCGGCAAGCATGGCGGCGCAGACCATAACACCGGTGCTCAGCGGAGTGTTCCTTGACATCAAGCTGCGCTACCTCTTCCCCTACGCGACGATATTTGTTGTGGCCTCGTTTGTGACCATGCTCTTTGTCAGGCACGGCGACTCAAAGCCTCTGCCGCCGAAGGGCGGGCTTGACGCCTTTGGTTCTGTGGACTGACCGGCTGAATAATATACGAAAGGACATGAAATATGACCACACTGTTTGTTGTTCTCGGAGTGCTCATTGTACTCACAATTACATACCTGATTCTCTCCGCGCCGAGAGGCCGCAACAAACGCGCGGGGATGGAAAAGCTGCGCGTCGATTACGCCCACCGCGGACTCTGGGGCAGCGATATTCCCGAGAATTCAATCCCTGCCTTTGCTGCCGCGGCCTCGGCGGGATACGGGGTCGAGCTTGACGTGCAGCTCTCGGCCGACCGGCAGGTCGTGGCCTTTCACGACTATGACCTCTCCCGCATGTGCGGCGATAATGTCAGGGTTGACTCGCTCAGCGGTGCCGCTCTGAGCTGGCGACGGCTCGGCAACACCGAATACACCATTCCCCTGCTTGAGGATGCACTCACTACTGTCAAGGGCAGGGTGCCGGTTCTCATTGAACTGAAAGGCAAAAACAGCAACACCGAGCTCTGCGATGCCCTCTCAAGAGTGCTCGGGCATTACGACGGAAAGGTCTGTGTCCAGTCCTTCAACCCCTACCTGCTCGGGTGGTTCAAAAAGAACATGCCCCGGGGCGCCCGCGGCCTGCTCTACACTAACTACTTTAAGAACACATCGGGCAAAAGGATAAACGACATAATTCTCAGTGCCATGCTGACGAATATTATCGCCCGCCCCGATTTTATTGCCGTCGACGAGGATTGCCTTAACAGTTTTCCGGTAAAGCTGATGACAAAGCTGCACAAAACCGATGTCTTTGTCTGGACTGTCCGGGACCCCCACAAATACGCAAAATACAAATCTATGGGACATAACTGTATATTCGAGGGATTTGTGCCCGAAAACGGGAATAAATAAAACAGCTTAAAGATATGCACTTAACATAAAAGGATAACGGGCATACGCCCGATGGTCATTTGATGGAAAACCCCAAAGATAAAACAGGCCTTTTGACTTCGGATTATTATTATGAACTTCCGCCTGAGCTGATAGCCCAGCACCCGGCCGAAAGAAGAGACGCCTCACGCCTCTTGGTCATAAACCGCGCGTCGGGCAGCATAGAACACCGGCGTTTTTCGGATATTGTTGAATGCTTAAATCCCCCCGACGTGCTTGTCATAAACGACTCAAAGGTAATCCCGGCGCGCCTTATCGGCTGCGTGGCCGGCGGGGATGCCCCGGTCGAGCTGCTCCTGCTCCGCGAGCGCGAGCCCGACATATGGGAGACGCTGTCAAAGCCCGGCAAGCGGGCGCGCGCCGGGATGAGGCTAACTTTTGGCAAGGGTATCCTTTCCGGCGAAGTGCTGAGCATCACAGACGACGGCAACCGGATAATCAGGTTTGAATACGACAAGAATAAATATAAAAACCTTTATGAAATACTTGACAGAATAGGGCTTGTGCCCCTGCCGCCCTATATAACCGAGCCTCAGCAGGAAGAGGATCGTTACCAGACGGTTTACGCGCGTTATGAGGGCTCTGTCGCGGCGCCGACCGCGGGGCTGCACTTCACCCCCGAGCTGCTTGACAAAATCCGGGAGAAGGGTGTTGCAATCGTGCCGGTCATGCTGCACGTCGGGCTCGGCACCTTCCGGCCGGTCAAGGAAAAGCTGATTGAGATGCATGTCATGCATACCGAGTACTTTTCGGTGAGCGGGGAGAGTGCGAGGATAATCAACGAAAGAAGGGCCGCCGGCGGGCGGATTATATCTGTCGGCACCACCTCCTGCCGCACGCTTGAGAGCGCCGCCGACAGTGACGGTGTGGTGCACGCCATGTCGGGTGAGACCGGAATATTCATCTACCCCGGATATAAATTCAAGGCCACCGACGCGCTGATCACCAATTTTCACCTGCCCGAGAGCACCCTGCTCATGCTGGTCTCGGCCTTCTGGAGCCGCGAGGAAATACTCAGGGCTTATGAAATTGCGGTGAAGGAAAAATACAGGTTTTATTCCTTCGGCGATGCAATGCTCATCCAATAGAGCGGCAGTACTTTTCGGAGGGCCAAGATGCCGGAGAGCGAAAAAATCAGGATACTGGCAATTGTCGGGCCGACGGCAAGCGGCAAGAGCGCGCTTGCGGTAAGGCTTGCCGAGAGGCTTTCGGGTGAGGTCGTCTCCTGCGACTCGATGCAGATATACCGCGGAATGGATATAGGAACCGCAAAACCGACCGCAGCAGAGATGCGGGGAATACCCCACCACATGATAGACATAGCCGAACCGAGCGGGGATTTTTCGGTCGCCGACTATGTCGAGCAGGCCGAAGTTGTAGTCGAGGGTATACTCTCGCGCGGCAGGCTTCCGATATTCTGCGGCGGCACCGGCTTTTATCTCGACAGCTTCCTGCGCGGCGGCTTTGAGCCGGCTGAGAAGGACTTAGAGCTGCGCGAGAGGCTTTGGAATGAAGCCAGAACATACGGCAATAAGTTTCTGTACGCCAGGCTGCTTACAATCGACCCCGAGAGCGCCGAGGCAATCCACCCGAACAATGTCCGGCGGGTGATACGCGCGCTTGAGATATACGAGCTGACCGGGAAAACCAAGTCTGAGCACGAGCGCCTCTCACGGGAAGCCGGCGGAAAGTATGACCCGGTCATCATCGGCCTGAACTTTAAAGACCGCGCCGAGCTATACCGGCGGATTGATATGCGGGTTGACAAAATGCTCGCCGAGGGTCTGCTTGAGGAGGCGGAGCGGCTCTGGCGTGCCGGCGTGTTTGAAAAATCGCGCACGGCGGCGCAGGCTATTGGCTACAAGGAGCTGCTGGGGTATCTTCGCGGCGAGGTGGCGCTTTATGAGGCGGTCGAGAAGCTCAAGCAGTCGACCAGACGATACGCCAAGCGGCAGCTCACCTGGTTTCGGGCCAACCACAACATCAACTGGATAGAAGCCGACGGCAAGAGCGGGGACGAGATTGCAGACGAGGCCGCCCTTATCTGGGAGCGTGCCATAAGTGCGGATAAAACCTGAGGAAAGGCGGCAAAAGGCTTGAAGCAGCGGATTAAAAGAGAGCTTCGCCGGTATGCGGCAAAATACCTGCCGGCTGTCGGGATTGCCCTTCTTGCGGTGATACTCACCGTATACACGCTCTACATCTGCCTTGACTTGTCGGCGGTAGAAGTGCTGACCACGCCGGCTGTGGAGTCCACCGAATATGAGATTGCCGGGCTCACCGGCTACATCTTCCGGGACGAGGAGGTATTGTACAGTAAGAACCCGGGGGCTGCTGTATACCGTGCGGGAGACGGCGAGATGGTCGTCGTCGACACCGAGCTTGCGCGGGTTTACACCTACGGGAGCACCGCCGATTATCTTGCCGAGCGGGCGGTACTTGAGCATAAAATCAATCTGCTCGGCCGCAGCATTGAGGCCGGCAGGCAGAACGCGGCGGTCGCCGCCGAGACGAAAAGCAGGCTCAAGTCGGTTTATACCCGGATAATGAAATCCTTGTCGGGCGGAGATCTTTCGGGTGCCGCCGCGTTGTCCGACGAAATGCTGGTATACCTCAATGCCTACGGGATACTTACCGGGAAGAACAATGATCTCAAAGGCGAGCTCGACAGCCTGTACAACCAACTCTCAGAGCTTGCCAATTCATATGCCGGCGAGTATGATAGTATTAAAAACTCACGCAGCGGCTACTTCTTCTACACCTGCGACGGCCTTGAGGATATATTTGATTACGGCCTGATTGACACGCTTACCGCCGACGGCCTTGACGCGATTGTATCGGAAGCGCCAAAGGACGAAATTCCCGGTAAATATGCGGTCGGGAAGATGATATACAATTACATATGGTATCTTGCGGTGCCGGCCGACGCCTACCTCTGCCGAAAGCTTCATGATGCCGCCGAGTGCAAGATCACCTTCCCTGCCGAGGGTCTTGAGTTGCGGATGACGCTTCACCGCATTTCATTTAGGGAGGGCGATGATAGAGGGGTTTTGATATTCTCCTCGGGCATTATGCCGAAGGGTTTCAGCTGGTCGCGGGTGCAGCAGATTGAGCTTCTGGTGAGCGAGATAACCGGCCTGCGGGTGCCTGAGGCCGCCGTGCACGAAGAAAAAGGCATCAAGGGGGTTTACATACTCTCGTCCTCGCAGGTCGTATTCCGGAAAATAAAGATAATATACGAGGGCGAGGGGTATTACGTGGTCGCCCCGCGAGACCCCGAGGCCGAGAACTACAAGGAATATCTTGATTCGGGCGACCAGATAATCATATCGGTATCAGACGGAAAATTATATTCCGGGCGAATTATCAATTAGCTCACATTTCAATAACTAAAACGGGATCTGATGCAAAATGGATTACTCATACTTAAAAGCAAATGTCGAGCGGGTAAGAGAGCGAATAAGAAAGGCGGCCGAGGCCGCCGGGCGCAATCCCGATGAAATCATGCTCCTTGCGGCGGCGAAGTATACCGGCGCCGGCGAGATAAACTACCTGCATCAGCACTGCGGGATTGACCATATCGGCGAGAACCGGGTGCAGCAGCTCACGGAGCGTTGGGAATCACTTGACCGCCGGGGGCTGAATGTCCATTTCATCGGCAGTCTGCAGCGGAATAAGGTCAAATACATCGCCGACAAGGTGTGCATGATTCACTCGCTTGACAGCGAAAAACTCGCCGCCGAGATAAACAGGCAGGCGGCAAAACACAACCGCATAATTGACGTGCTTGTCGAAATAAACTCGGGATACGAGGAGAACAAGGGCGGGGTGCTCCCCGAGGAGGCCGAAGCACTCTGCAGGAGCCTCTCTCGGTATCCCCACATCCGCCTGCGGGGTTTTATGACAATGGGGCCGATTTGTTCCGGGTATGAGGAATACTGCAAATATTTCAGGGCAACATATGATTTAATTGTTGACATTTGGGAGAAAAAGCTTCATAATATAGAGAGACCTTTTATTTCAATGGGCATGTCCGAGAGCATTGAAGCGGCTGTGGCCTGTGGCTCGACATGCGTGAGAGTCGGGCGAATTCTGTTTGAAAAACCGGACTTAACATAAAATCACAGGAGGGCGAAAATGAACTTCATCAAAAAGCTGCTCAAAGACGATGAGGACGATCTTTACACCGGCAGCGGCGACCCCGGAAAGTATATCGACGGCTACACCGACGATGCCGGCAGAATTGCGGAAAACCGCCCGGATGAGATTATAGACGACATTCCGCCGGCCTCTGATATTCCTCCCCGCCCCGCGGCCGGCGTCAAGGGAAGCGGCGCCGCGATGTCCCTGCGCGTCATGAAACCCAAAAGCTATGACGACGGCCCCGAAATTGCCGATTATGTCGCCTCGGGCTGTACGGTTGTCATGAACATCGAGGACTTAAACCGCGAAAACTCAAGGCGGCTGCTCGACTTTCTGCTCGGGGCGGTGCATGTGCTCGGCGGGGATCTGCAGATGGCGTCAAAGACCACCTTTGTCGTGGCCCCCTGCAGCGTCGGGGTCGAGGAAGCCGAATCCGAGGAGGACGGAATTGATTTCAAGCAGTTCGGTCTCGGCACTCCCGGCACCGAAAAGCCCAAATTCGGCGGGGAAAGAACCACCCAGGGCTTCGATTTCATCAAATAACAGGCGGCCCGAGCCGCAACACCGGAGGATCTCGCTTTGCCCGGCATTTGTTATGTAATTATTTCGATTATCAAAATATTCATATATGTCCTGCAGTTAGCCATGCTGCTGCGGGCTGTGCTGTCATGGATACCCGACATGCAGGAAAGCAAACTCAGCGATTTCCTCTATACCGTCACCGAGCCTGTCGTCATACCTGTGAGAATGCTTTTTGAGAAAATGAATTGGTTTCAGAATATGCCGCTCGACGTTTCCTTTATAGTTGCATATCTGCTGCTGTCCATACTGTCTGCCATACTCGGAATAATCGCCTAACAGCTATCACAACAGGAGTCACAACACAGTTATGTCAAAGGATTATACAAGCACACTCAATCTCCCTCAAACAAACTTTCCGATGCGCGCCAACCTCCCGGAGAGAGAGCCTCAGACCCTTAAATCCTGGGAGGATATCGGCCTTTACAACTTGATGCTTAAAAATTCGGAAGGATGCGAGCAGTTTATCCTGCACGACGGCCCTCCCTTCTCCAACGGTGACATACACATGGGCACCGCCCTCAACAAGTGCCTCAAGGACTTTATCAACAAGTCAAAGGCCATGGAGGGCAAGCAGGTAGTGTATATTCCGGGCTGGGACAACCACGGCCTGCCTATCGAAAGCGCCATCATAAAGCAGAATCGCCTTGACCGCAACAAGACGTCGATTTCCGAGTTCCGCGACGCCTGCCGGACGTTTGCCGAAAATTTTGTCAACAGACAGCGCGAACAATTCAAGCGTCTGGGCGTGCTCGGCGACTGGGAACATCCCTACCTTACAATGGACCCCGAATTTGAGGCCTGCGAGGTCAGGGTGTTCGGCAAGATGTACCAAAAGGGCTGCATCTACAAGGGGCTCAAGCCGGTCTACTGGTGCCCGCACGACGAGACCGCGCTTGCCGAGGCCGAAATCGAGTACCAGACCGACAAGTGCGACTCGGTATATGTCAAGTTCAGGGTCATAAAGGACAACGACGGGGGCAAACTCAGCGGGGTCTGCGACCTTCAGCGCACATATTTTATTATATGGACCACTACAATCTGGACGCTGCCCGGCAACATTGCAATAGCCCTCAACCCCGACGTCGTCAATTATTCGGTGGTCGAGGCAGGGGACGAATACTACATCGTCGCCGAGGATCTCGTTGAGAAAACCATGGCCGCCGGCGGCATTTCCGAATACAGGACAGTGCTGAGCCTGCCGGGGCGCGAGCTTGAGTTTGTAAAAACCCAGCACCCCTTCCTTGACCGCGAGAGTGTTGTGGTACTTGCCGATTATGTCACCACAGACAGCGGCACCGGCTGCGTCCACACAGCACCGGGATTCGGCGTCGAAGACTGGCAGACCTGCATCAAGTACGGAATTGAGACTATAGTCCCGGTCGACGACAGGGGATACCAGACCGCCGAGGCCGGAAAGTATGCCGGACTGCGGTATGACGAATCGAACCTTGTAATACTTGCCGACATGAAGGAGAGCGGGGCGCTCTTTGCCCATGAGGCAATGGAGCACGAATACCCGCACTGCTGGCGCTGCAAGGAGCCGGTTATATTCAGGGCCACCCCGCAGTGGTTCTGTTCGGTTGACTCCTTTAAAAATGAGGCGATTGCCGCCTGCGAAGAGGTTGAGTGGCTGCCTTCATGGGGGCTTGACAGGATAAAGCAGATGGTGAGAGAGCGCGCCGACTGGTGCATCTCGCGCCAGCGGCACTGGGGGCTGCCGATCCCGGTATTCTACTGCAACAAGTGCGGCAAACCTGTCTGCACGCACGAGACCACCGAGGCGGTGGCAAACCTCTTTGCCGAGCGGGGTTCCAACAGCTGGTATGAAACCGAGGCTTGTGACATTTTGCCCGAGGGCTTTGCCTGCCCCTTCTGCGGCGGCATTCAATTTACAAAGGAGACCGACACGCTTGACTGCTGGTTTGACTCGGGCGTCACCCACTTTGCCGTGCTTGAGAACGGCTATCACCCGGCCTGGCCCAAGGACCTAAAGTGGCCTGCCGACATGTACCTTGAAGGGGCCGACCAGTACCGCGGCTGGTTCCAGTCCTCACTGCTGACCGCAGTCAGCTCAAGGGGCGGCAGCGCGCCCTACAGAACGGTGCTCACACACGGCTGGACGGTTGACGGCGAAGGCCACGCCATGCACAAATCCCTGGGCAACACGGTAGCTCCCGAGGATATGATTAAGAAATACGGCGCCGAGCTGGTGCGCCTGTGGGCGGCATCAAGCGACTACAAGGCCGACGTGCGGGTCTCGGACGCCATCTTCAGGCAGCTCTCCGAAATCTACCGGAAGATAAGGAACACCGCGCGCATACTGCTCGCCAACATCGGAGACTTCGACCCAGAGACCGACATGGTAAGCTCCGACGCCATGGTCGAGCTTGACAGGTGGATTTTGGCAAGGCTTGACGAGCTAATTGCCGAATGCCGCCGGGCGTACGACGACTTCGAGTTCCACATAGTCTACCATGCAACAAACAACTTCTGCACAATAGATCTCTCAAAACTCTATATAGACATCACCAAGGACCGCGTCTATACCAGCGCCAAAGACAGCCACGGGCGCCGGAGCGCCCAGAGCGCGATGTATTTAATCCTCTCGGCAATGACAAGGCTTATGTCCCCGATAATCTCCTTTACCGCCGAGGAAATCTGGCAGGCCATGCCTCATACCAAGGCCGAGAACAAGACAAGCGTCTTTCTCAACCGGCTGCCCGAGGCGACATACATGCCCGGGTTTGAGGACAGGTATGAAAAATGGAACCGGCTATTTGACCTTCGCGACGACGTGATGAAGGCGCTTGAGCTTGCCCGCGCCGACAAACTCATCGGCAAGTCGCTCGACGCCAAGGTGACCATATACGCCGACGGCGGGACATACTCCCTGCTCGAGGACTTTGCCGACCAGCTTGCCACGGTATTTATAGTTTCCGGGGCGAGCGTGGTAAGGGGCGGCTCGCCTGACGGCGCCTTTACCGAGACGGCGTCGGGTATCGGGGTTCTTGTGGCTTTGGCCGACGGCGAGAAGTGCGACCGCTGCTGGATGTATTCGACCGAAGGGGAGCATATCGATGATAGCTTTGTCTGTTCAAGGTGCCTTTCGGTCATCCGTAAATAGCAGTTACCAGCGAGGTTCTCAATGCTACTGAAAATAGCCGCGATTGCCGCGATAGTTTATCTTGACCAGCTCACCAAGTGGCTGATAACAACCTATCTTCCCGAGGATGGAATAATAATTATAAACGGGGTTCTCAGATTTACCTATGTCGAGAACACCGGCGCCGCTTTCGGAATGCTCTCGGACTACCGCTGGGTGTTCATTTCGTTGTCGTCTATAGCCATCCTCGGGATGCTGTGGTACCTGTTTTTCAAAAAGCCCGAGAGCCGGCTGCTGAACCTGTCGCTCGTGCTGCTTGCCGGCGGCGGGATCGGGAACATGATAGACCGCGTGCTGCTCGGCTATGTGGTTGATTTTATTGACTTTTACGCCTTCCCGAAAATCTGGTTCTGGGTTTTCAATATAGCCGATGTATGTATAACGATCGGCACTGCCCTCCTGTCCCTCTACCTGATAACCTCAACGATTGCCGAGACAAAAGCCGGAAAGGTAACTGCCGGCAGTCAAAAAACCGAGTCCGACATCGCGGCCGCGGCTCATAAACCGCAGAAGCCTGACAAAGACAATGAAAATCCTGAAGCTGACAGCAGCCCCTCATGACGAGGGCGTGCGGCTTGATGTGTATGTAGCATCGGCCGACAGAACGCTGACCCGTTCGGCGGCGGCAAAGCTTGCCGAGGAAGGCAAAATAACCGTCAACGGCAGGTGTGCCAAGAAAAATTACCGGGTTCGGGCACAAGATGTGATTGAGGTCACCTGTCCCGAGTCGGAACCGGGTGTCGCACTGCCCGAGGACATCGCGCTGGATGTCGTATACGAGGATTCGGATATTATCGTTATAAACAAACCGGCCGGCATGGTGGTGCATCCGGCGGCGGGAAATCCCCGCGGAACGCTGGTAAACGCCCTGCTCGCCCACTGCGGGGACTCGCTCTCAGGCATCGGCGGGGTACTGCGCCCCGGGATAGTCCACCGGCTCGACAAGGACACCGGCGGACTGATGGTCGCCGCCAAGAACGACGAGGCACACAAGAGCCTCTCTGCCCAGCTAAAGCAGCATAAAGTCAGCAGGATTTATCACGCAATCGCCACAGGAGTATTTCGCGAGGACAGCGGCACAATAGACGCGCCGATAGGCAGAGACCCCCGCAACCGCAAGCGGATGGCGATAATCTATGACCCGTCGAAAAAATCAAGGAATGCAACAACCCACTGGCGGGTACTTGAGCGCTACCCCGGTTTTACCTACCTCTGCTGCGAGCTTGAGACCGGCCGGACTCACCAGATCCGCATCCACATGGCCGGCATCGGCCACCCGCTGCTCGGAGATTTGCTCTACGGCGGAGGGAGAACAAAATTCGAGCGGGAAAACAGCATCCGCGGCCAGTGTCTTTTTGCAAAGGAGTTAAGGCTCACCCACCCGAGGACCGGCGAGCTTATGACCTTTACCGCCGAGCTGCCCGAGAACTTTGCGAGACTGCTCGAAAAACTGCGGAAAATCACATGAACCCACCAAAAAGGATTCAGATTGATGCCCTCAAAATTCAGCAACATACTGATATTAAGCGATATAGACGGAACATTTCTCGGAAAACGCGCGTGCATTGTCGAGCGTAATCTCACGGCTATCGAGCACTTCAAGTCCGAAGGCGGGCTTTTTACCTTTAATACCGGGCGGACCTACGACAACCTGCTCACAGTGGTGCCGAACGCCGCCGAGCTGGCAAACGCCCCTGTCGCGCTGTCAAACGGCTGCTGCCTGTACGACCTTGCCGCCGGAAGGACGATAACCGACTATTTCATGCCGCCCGGGCCGGCGCTGGCCATAGCAAAATATATAAGGGCCAACATAAAGGATGTCGGCATGCGCATTTCAACTAAAACCGGCTTTCTGGTCGACCCCGAGGACACCCTGGCGGTTGAAAACCTCAAGGCACTCAAGGTGACAAATGTCGCCTATGCCCCGATAGATACATGGACCTCCGAAGACTGGTATAAGGCTGGTCTTATCGGTAAGCCCGAGCGGCTCGACGAGGTGCGCGACCAGCTGAAAACGGTGTTCGGCGACATATTTACATATGAAAAATCCTCCTGGAGGCTGCTTGAAGTTTACCGGTCCGACCGCTCAAAGGCCGCGATGATAGATACCTACCGGTCATATTACAGAGACCGTAAGCTTAAGGTATACGCAGTCGGGGATTTTGAAAACGATTTTGAGATGCTCCGTGCTGCCGACGTGGCAGCCTGCCCGTCTAACGCAATTGATATCATCAAGGAAATATGCGACATAAAACTCTGCTCAAATGACGAAGGGGCCATAGCCGACCTCATCGAGCTTATCGCTTCCGCCGGCTGAAAAAACCGCCTCACAAAGGGGACAGCATGTCAAAAGCCACAGCCAAACCTGCTACAGAGCTCCCCCCAATAAAATTCTGGCTCGTCTTAAAACCGTATTTGAACCGGTTATTTATGAGTCGGTATTTTATGCTTGCCGAACTTGCCGCCGCCTGCATTATTATCATCTTCGGCTGGGAGGTCGAGGGGGCTGTGGCCTTTACCTTCCTTGCCATATCTGCCCTGGTCCTCTGCAACGATATGCTGGCGGCGTTAACCCCCTGCCTTCTGATGAGCATCTTTCTCACAAAATGCTATAATTCGGCCGACATATTTCTTCCCTACGCATGGGTTGCCCTGCCGGCGGCGCTGGCGGCGCTTATCCATATTTTTGCTTACGGCAAAAGGACAAGAATAACGCCGAACTTCTGGGGCACTGTGGCTGTGGCGGCGGCGGTAACCCTCGGCGGGTTCGGCACAATATCAAAAAACGATTTCTGGAACGCGACCTCGCTTTTTTATGTCGGGCTGCTCGGTATCGGGACGGTAATATTTTACCTCTGGGCGATGAACTGCGTGAACGAGCACGACGGCTACGATATTTTCAGCAAATTCGCCGGGATATTTTACCTGATGGGTATCCTCGCCTGCTTTTCGGTGCTCCATTATTACTGGGTGCAGTGGGATATGGTTTGGGAAAACCGCGAGCTGGCCGATTTTCAGGCAAGCAATAATCTTGCAACCTTTCTTATGATTGCAATGCCTTTTACCTGTTGGTTCTCGCTAAAAAACAAGGTGCACCTGTTCGGCTTCGGACTGATGTTTGCCTGCCTGATTTTGTCGGGCTCGCGCGGCGGGCTGCTTATGGGGACAATTGAGTTCTTCATATGCCTTGCATATCTTGCCGCAGCCCAAAAAAAGCATCGCATAATCTATGTCTGCACAATTCTTGCCGCTGCACTTCTGGTTTATTTCAATGTCGAAAACCTGCTGAGCCTTTATAAAATCGACACAATCGGCGAACTTGTATCGCAAAACGAAGCAAGATATGAGCTGCTGCGGCGCCTTGATGACGACATCAGGTCAAATATACTTTTCGGGCGGGGGCTCGGGTACTCCGGAAACTCGGATATTTACAATCCGGTAAAGGGTGCTATGCACTGGTACCACATGATGATACCTCAGATAATCGGAAGCCTCGGGGTAGTCGGGGTTTTTGCCTATATGCTCCAGTTCACCGTCCGTGTTTTCAGCGTGCTGCGAAGGACAAATACCTACAAGCTTGTACTCGGCCTGTCTTATCTGGGACTTCTCCTCATGTCGCAGGTCAATCCCGGAGAGTTCAGCCCGCCCTACTCGCTTTTGGCCGTGCTTATCTTTGTGTATGTCGACAAATATTCTGTTAAAAATCACGTAACTGCAGTAATTGGACATTGACAACCCTATCAATATATGATAGTGTGATATGATATTTTCATGAACGGAGCCCGTAATGAGCAAAAGGTTGAAAAAAACAGTGGCATTTCTGGTTGACGCCATCATTATTGCTTTAGCAACGGGAGCCGCTGTTGTCCTGAAATATGAGTTCAACATCCCACAAATAGTCGGCTGCGCAGAAAAGTATTTCATCGGTCTCTCCATTATCATCCCCTCCTACCTGCTTGTGATGATTGTTTTCAACGGCTACCGGATAATCTGGAGGTTTGCCGGAACGCGCGACCGCACTGAGTTTAGCTTTCTCGTTATCTTATCTAACGTTCCCTACATAATCGCACACTCGCTGATAACCGGCGGCTATCCGGTGAGCGTTTATATAACCTCAATTGTTTTCATGGTGTGCGCTCTTTTATTTGTGCGGGCTTCCTACAAAGCAATTTACAGAATAAGGAACAGGCAAGCCGGGGAGAAGCTGCTTAACTCGGGCAAAAAAAACGTGATGATTATCGGAGCGGGCAGCGCCGGGAACATGCTGCTCCATGACCTGAAAAACAGCCCCGAGATGTCAGGTTACAGGGCTGCCTGCTTTATTGACGATGACAAAACCAAAATCGGAAGATCGCTGGGAGGGGTCAGAGTTGTCGGCGATACCACAACCATTGCCGAAAACGTCAAAAAGTACAACACTTCGGTGATAATCTTTGCAATTCCGTCATGCCCTAATGACAGAAGGGCGGAAATTCTCAACGAATGCAGCAAAACCGGTTGCGAGGTTAGGACCCTGCCCAGCCTCTCACAGATGGTGAACGGCCATGTCAGCATGCGGAATGTCAGAAATATTCAGGTCGAGGACCTGCTCGGCCGCGAGCCGGTCAAGCTCAACCTTGACGGAGTCCGGAATTTCCTTGCCGGGAAAACCGTAATGGTAACCGGAGGGGGCGGCTCTATCGGCAGCGAGCTCTGCCGGCAGATTGCGTCATTTAACCCCTCCCGCCTGATAATATTAGATATATACGAAAATAACGCCTATGACATACAGAACGAATTGCTAAGGAAATACCCGGAGCTGAGTCTTGTTACCCTTATCGGCTCGGTGCGCGATGTCGTCCGGGTTGAATCGGTGCTCTCCGAATACCGACCCGACATCATATATCACGCTGCAGCCCACAAGCATGTGCCGCTGATGGAGGAGAGCCCCTGCGAGGCGGTCAAGAACAATGTCTTCGGCACGCTCAACATGGTTCAGGCGGCCGATAAGTTCGGGGTCGAACGGTTAATATTAATCTCCACCGACAAGGCAGTCAACCCTACGAATGTAATGGGGGCGACCAAGCGCATCTGCGAGATGATTATCCAGTCGTACGCCAAAAAATCAAAGACCGAATTTGTCGCGGTACGATTCGGCAATGTGCTCGGTTCAAACGGCAGTGTAATCCCGCTGTTTAAAAAGCAAATTGAGGCAGGCGGTCCGGTGACCGTGACACACCCCGATATAACGAGATTTTTCATGACCATACCCGAGGCGGTATCACTCGTGCTTGAGGCCGGTATCGACGCACGTGGCGGCGAGATTTTCGTTCTTGATATGGGGAATCCTGTAAAAACACTGACGCTTGCCGAAAATATGATAAGGCTCTCGGGGTACACCCCCTACAAAGATATAAAAATCGAGTTTATCGGCTTGCGCCCGGGTGAGAAGCTGTATGAGGAAATCCTGATGAAAGAAGAAGGGCTAAAAAGCACATCAAACAAGCTTATTTATATTGCCAGTCCGCTTGAATTCGATGAGGAAAAATTCTACCAAAAGCTTGAGGAACTGAAAGTCTCACTCGACGAACGACGGGATATCCGTAGTATAATACATGAAATTGTACCCACATACAAACCTGCTACAAACAAATAGGCAAGCCCTAAAACCCCATGCCGAAGGGCTGTACTTCCAGCTTATTGTCATTGACACTATCATTTTTTGGTGTTATAATAAATTGTATTTAGTCAGTATGGTATGATGCCGGGAGGGAAAAAACGTGGGTTACTTCACCGATATTCACTCCCACATGCTCAGCGGGGTCGACGATGGCGCACATGACGACAACGAGATGTTCTTAATGCTTGACATGGCATACAAAACCGGAACTCGGCGCATCTGTCTCACCCCGCATTTTAATCCTGAAATCTGGGGCGACAACAATCAGAGGTTTGACGACGCTTTCACCAGACTGAGTGAGTATGCGGCAAAAAACTATCCTGATATGTCCCTTTATACCGGAAATGAAATATGCTACAGCCAGAGTAGCATAGGTCAACTCAACCGGAGCGAATGCAAAACCTTAAACGGCGGAAAGCATGTGCTGGTCGATTTCCATCCCGGAGAATCATATTATACAATACGCAGCGCCCTGTTTGAGCTTTTGGGTTACGGGTATATTCCGGTTTTGGCACACGCTGAAAGGTGCGGATGCATAAAACTTGACGAACTCCATGAACTAAGCCGGCTGGGCGTTGTCATCCAGCTTAGCGCCTTGTCGCTTACCGGCAAAATAGTAGATCCTCTTCGCAAGAAGGCGTTTAGAATACTCAAAGAAGGGCTTGCAGATGTTGTAGCATCCGACGCCCACAACATAACCACAAGGCCACCCTGCCTTGATGGCGCTGCAAAAATTCTAAGTAAACTTTGCGGGGAGAGCTATGCCGGTCTTCTGCTCAGGACAAACCCCGACAAAATTCTCGGACTATGAAGAATTAATGAGGTTTTATAAAAAATGGAACACAACGAAACACAGAACTCGCTGTCCCTTGCCGATTTGTGGAGTATATTTGCCAGTCATTGGATTATCATAATAACCGCAGCGTTGCTTGTTTTTGCAGCGGTAACCGCCTACACCGTCCTCACATATCAGCCCGAATACACCTCAACGGCGACGGTTTATATACTGCGCAGGGATTCCGAAGGAAACGGCTCGTCCATCAACAGCGCCGATTTCAGCCTGGCGCTGAGTACGGTTAACGACTGCAGGGAGATGCTGACCAGCCATCGGGTGCTCGACGAGGTTATCGAGCGCCTCGGCATGCCGATAAAATATGAAGAGCTGAAAAACATGATATCGGTCAAAAATCCCACATCAACTCGGTTTCTTGAGATTACCGTAAGGGCACCCAGCCCGTCGGATGCTAAGATAATAGTCGACGAGCTCTGTAAAATCGGCACTGAGGTCATCATGGAAGTTCTCGGCATCGACCAGGTCAATCTGGTTGACGATGGCACATACAGCGAGGTGCCGGTGAACTCGAGGGTAACACCTTATTCCTTCGTGGCGGCTCTGGTGGCTGCAGTTATGGTCTACGGTATTTATGTAATGCTTTTTGTACTTGACGACAAGATAAAATCCCCCGATGACGTTGAAAAATATCTCGGACTTACAGTACTCGCCCTGATTCCTAATGCAAACGGTGAAGATGACACCCGTGGCAATAAATACGGCAGATACAAATATTACAAGTACCAGAAATACAGTCAATACCGCTAACAATAAAAATACAGGAGCACCCTAAATGAAATCAGTTAAGCTGAACTTGAAAAATACAAACGATTACTATACCCGGGAAGCCTTCAAGGTGCTTCGCACAAATATCCAGTTTTGCGGTACCGATATAAAAGTCATTTGCTTTACAAGCTGTGAATCCAATGAGGGCAAAACCTATATTTGTGTCGAGCTTGCCAGAGCAATGGCAGAGGCCGGAATTAAGGTCCTGCTAATCGATACCGACATGCGCAAGTCGGTTATGGCCAGCAGGTATTCCGCTGAAAAGGGGATTGTCGGTC
>JBMNUI010000018.1:2500-31392 GCA_050946195.1 Eubacteriales bacterium | reverse complement strand
CACACTTTTGCCCGATGTGCTGAAGTCTCAGTTTACGGGCAGAGACAAGTTCAACAGAATTCTTCTATACCTTGACTGCGAGGAGGAGGGCGAGGCCGCAAGCGAGTTGCTTTCGGCGGTGCGGGAGACCCTTTCGGACGTGTACGGCTCAGACGAATTTTACCTGCTCGGCAACACGGCCGCCGCGGCCGACATAGAGGAGCATACAAGTGTCGATTTCAACAGGATATCAGCCTACTCGATTGCCGCCGTCGCGGCGGTCGTGGCGCTCACCTTCGGCTCGGCGCTGATTCCGTTAATACTCGTGGCGATTATCGAGGGTGCGATATGGATAAACATGAGCATGCCCTGCCTGCTCGGCGAGCATATGGTCTTTGTAGGGTATCTCATAATCAGCAATATCCTGCTCGGCGCGACAATAGACTACGCTATCCTGTTCACCTCAAATTACCTTGAGGCGAGGAAAAGGCTTGACAAGGCCGGCGCTGTGGCCGAGGCGCAGAACACCTCGCTGCGCTCTATCCTGACCTCCGGCAGCATCTTTGCGGTAGGCGGGCTGATTCTGGCGCTGACAAGCAGTTTTCCCACAGTCCGTATGCTGGGGCATTCCATAATGCGCGGCGGCATATGCGCGGTTATCATGACGGTGTTCGTGCTTCCGGCGCTCCTTATAATCCTTGATAAGCCCATACGGTTCCTTACTAAAAAAGGGAAGTGAGCGCGCTCGGCACCCCGATATTTTTCGGGATTTCGGGTGAGTTTCCGACGCCAGTGTCATCTTATGAACAAAAAAACTTCTCTTGCATAGTCTAATATCGTGATATTATACAATTGACATGAAACAATTATTATGTTAAACTGTAAAAAATCGTTTTACTGCCCGAGGAGATAATGATGTTCTTCGCGTTTGCAGCTATTATTGCCATACTAGTACTCGTACTCGTACTACGGGTACTTATTGTCGCGGGCAATAATAGTTGTGTATGCCAGAGCATTGTTATCTAGTGAGGGTTTCAGCAAACCCAAACTGAACTGAACCGAATAGATAACATTGAATCTTGCAATACACACAATGTATTGCAAGATTTTTTTAATAACTACAGCAAAGGAAAGATGAAAGAAACGGCATGAAGATGAACGGAGCACAGATAATAGTTGAGACATTGATCGAGCTGGGGTGCGACCGCGTGTTCGGCTACCCGGGCGGTGCCGTGCTCAACATTTATGACGAGCTGTACAAGTCGGGTGACCGCATCCGCCATGTCATCTCGGCCCACGAGCAAGGCGCGGCGCACGCCGCCGACGGCTATGCCCGCGCTTCGGGAAAGGTGGGAGTTGTGATCGCCACCTCCGGGCCGGGGGCTACAAATCTTGTTACCGGAATTGCAACCGCATATCTTGATTCCTCGCCGCTTGTCGCCATCACCGGGAACGTGTCCCTGCCGCTGCTCGGTAAGGACAGCTTTCAGGAAGTCGACATCATGGGCGTCACGATGCCGATAACCAAGCACAACTATATTGTAAAAGACGTCAGAGACCTTGCAGGGATTATCAGGGAGGCCTTTACAATCGCCCAGTCGGGCCGGCCGGGGCCGGTGCTCATTGATATACCGAAGGACATTCAGATAGCCGAGTGCGAATACACGCCGGGCGGTCCGATTCAGAAGTTCAGCACTCCCAAACCCGACGAGGAAGATATAGACCGGGCAGTTGAGCTCATCGAAAAATCAAAAAAACCCTATATCTACTGCGGCGGCGGGGTTGTCACCTCGGGCGCCGGCGAGGAGGTAAAGAAGCTTGCCGAGCTTATCGATGCGGCAGTCGGTTTTAGCATGATGGGACTCTCGGCGGTGTCGAGCGATTGCGAGTATTGCCTCGGGATGGCGGGAATGCACGGCAGGTACGCCTCGACCAAGGCAAAGTCCGAGGCCGACCTGATAATCGGAGTCGGGGTCCGCTTCTCGGACCGCGCCACCGGCGACAAGTCAAGATACACGCAGAACGCCAGGTTCATTCACATAGATATCGACGCGGCGGAAATCGATAAAAACATCCCGACAAATATCGGACTTGTCGGGGATGTCGGGGAGATACTTAAAAGGATAAACGCAAAGCTGAGCCCTGCCAGTCGGCCCGAGTGGAGAGCCGAGGTTGCCAAAATGATAGAGGATGAAATCTCCTTCTATCCGAAGGGCAAGGAAATGCACCCCAAGGTCATAATCGAGAAGGTTCAGCGTTACACGAATGAGGATACCATAATCGCGACCGATGTCGGCCAGCACCAGATGTGGGTGGCGCAGTATTACAGGTTTAAAAAGCCGCGCACCCTGCTGACCTCCGGTGGGCTCGGAACAATGGGCTTCGGGCTGGGCGCCGCTGTCGGCGGCTGCTTTGCCAGAGGCGGGGCGAAGACGGTGCTCTTCACCGGCGACGGGAGCTTCGGCATGAACCTCACCGAACTTGCGACCGCCGTGTCGAACAACCTGCCGATTGTTATAATCATAATGAACAACGGCGTGCTCGGAATGGTCAGACAGTGGCAGAAGCTCTTTTACGGGCAGCGCTATTCCAACTCGACGCTGAACAGAAAAACCGATTTCGTAAAACTTGCCGAAGCCTTCGGGGCCGGGGGAGCAAGGGCCAGGACGGCGGCCGAGCTTGACAGGGCGCTTGAAGCTGCATTTGCGGCAGATAGGCCGTTTGTGATCGACTGCAGGATAGATACCGACGAGAACGTGCTGCCGATGATTCCGGCCGGCGGGTCGATTGACGACATAATTGTCAAATAGCAGGGAGGACTTAAAATGCAGAAGGAGCAGTTTATATTAGGCGTTATAGTATCCAACCACTTCGGCGTGCTGACCAGGGTGTCGGGGTTGTTTTCGCGCAGGGGATACAATATTGACAGCCTGAACGTCAGCGAAACAGAAAACCCCGAGTACTCCCGGATGACAATTATCGCCAGAGGCGACGATAATGTCAAAAACCAGATAGTAAAGCAGCTTCGGAAACTGCATGACGTCAAAAAGGTCGAGCTTATGGACCCCGACAGGACGGTGCTGCGGGAGCACCTTCTGATAAAGCTCAGGGTGACGCCTTCAACCAGACCCGAGATTACCGAAGCGGTCAATGTTTTCCGCGGGAAAGTGGTTGACTTCAACGCCGATTCCATGATTATCGAGATTACCGGAGAGCCCTCAAAGCTCAGCGCATTTATCGAGTTTGCAAAGCAAAAAGACATGATTGTCGAGATGTGCCGTGCGGGGGCGCTGGCGGTAAACCGCGGACTGCAGAATCTGGGAAACTAATTTTTTAATATAAAAAAGGAGATACTGCAATGGCTAAAATGTATTATGAAAAAGACTGCGACCTGAAGGTGCTGTCAGGCAAGACGGTTGCCGTCATCGGTTACGGAAGTCAGGGACACGCGCACGCGCAGAACCTGCGCGACAGCGGAGTCAATGTCATTATCGGACTATACGAGGGCTCAAAGTCGGCGGTGAAGGCCAAGGAAGACGGCTTTACGGTGCTCAATTCCGGCGAGGCCACCAAGGCGTCCGACATTATAATGATTCTGGTCAACGACGAAAAGCAGGCTGCGCTCTACAAGAGCGAGATTAAGCCGAATCTCAAGCCCGGAGCCACCCTTGCGTTTGCCCACGGCTTTAACATTCACTACAACCAGATTGTCCCGCCCGAGCATGTCAACGTCATCATGATTGCCCCCAAGGGTCCCGGGCACACGGTCAGAAGCCAGTATCAGGAGGGCAAGGGAGTGCCCTGCCTTATTGCAGTTCATCAGGACTACACCGGCAATGCCAAGGAAATCGCGCTGGCCTATGCGGCGGGCATCGGAGGCGCCCGCGCCGGCATACTTGAGACCACCTTCAAGGAAGAGACCGAAACCGACCTGTTCGGCGAGCAGTGCGTCCTCTGCGGCGGCGTGGTCGCCCTGATGAAGGCCGGATTCGACACGCTGGTCGAGGCCGGATATCAGCCCGAGAGCGCTTATTTTGAGTGCATCCATGAGATGAAGCTGATAATCGACCTTGTTGTCTCAAAGGGCATTTCCTTCATGAGATCCTCGATTTCCGACACCGCCGAGTACGGAGATTACACAGTCGGCAAGCGGATTATCACCGAGGAAACCAGAAAAGAGATGAAGAAGGTTCTCGCCGAAATCCAGGACGGCACTTTTGCCACCAAGTGGATACTTGAGAATCAGGCAAACCGTCCTTCATTCCTTGCCATGCGCAGGATGGAGAAGGAGCATCTCTCCGAGAAGGTCGGCGCAGAACTTCGCGCGATGATGAACTGGAACAAGTAAAATAAACCGTCTGTCGGTGCGGAAAATGCGTCGGGAAGGCGAGCCGGACAGAGATCGGTAAGACTTTGTTTGAAAGGATTAATGGTATCGGCAATGACAAGCGATAAAGTAAAATCAGGCGTTGAGAGGTCGCCCCAGCGGTCGCTGTTCAAGGCGATGGGATATACCGACAGCCAGCTCAAAAAGCCGCTGGTAGGCATAGTCAACTCGTTCAGCGAGATTGTACCGGGGCATATTCATCTGAGGAGTATTGCGGCGGCGGTACACGACGGGATTCTCGCCGCCGGAGGCACGCCCGTGGAGTTCAATGTCATAGGCGTCTGCGACGGAATTGCCATGGGGCATGAGGGCATGAAGTACTCGCTTTCCTCACGTGAGGTTATCGCCGACAGCATCGAGTGCATGGTGCGTGCGCATTGCTTTGACGCGCTGGTATTCGTGCCGAACTGCGATAAAATTGTCCCCGCCATGCTCATGGCGGCGGCGCGGCTCAATATCCCCTCGGTCTTTGTCTCGGGCGGACCGATGCTCTCGCTTAGGGACGCTGTCGGCAGGCCGCTCGACCTGAACAGCGCCTTTGAGGCGGTCGGGGCATTTAAGAACGGCACCATTGACGAGGCAGGGCTTGCGGCAATCGAGGATTCCTGCTGCCCGGGCTGCGGTTCCTGCTCGGGCATGTTCACTGCAAATTCAATGAACTGCCTCACCGAAGCGCTCGGAATGGCGCTGTCGGGCAACGGAACAATCCCGGCGGTGTTCTCAAAGCGCACAATGCTTGCCAAGGCTGCCGGCGAGCAGGTTATGCAGACTTTGAAGCTCGGCATAAGACCTCGTGATATCCTTACCGAAAAAGCCTTTATGAACGCGCTGGCCGTCGACATGGCGCTCGGCTGCTCGACCAACTCGGTGCTGCACCTGCTGGCAATAGCAAACGAGGCGGGTGTGAGGTTTAGCCTCAAAACCATAAACGAGGTCAGCGAGTCAACTCCGAATCTCTGCCGGCTTGCCCCCGCCGGGCCGCACCACATGCAGGATCTGTACAACGCAGGCGGCGTGTATAAGGTGATTGAAAGGCTTATTGACGCCGGACTTTATGACCCCGATGTTCTGAGCATTACCGGCATGACTATGGGCGAGAACATAAAAAATCGGGCATACAGGCTGCCGGTAATTGGCAACACGGTTATCAGGCCGGTTGATAATCCCTACTCCAAGACCGGCGGACTTGCAATCCTCTTCGGCTCGCTCGCGCCCGACGGCGGGGTGGTCAAGCGCAGCGCCGTCGCCCCCGAGATGCTGGTACACCGCGGTCCCGCCCGGGTATTTGACGGCGAGGAGGAGGCAATCGAGGCCATTTACGGCGGCAGAATAAACAAGGGTGACGTGGTCGTCATCCGCTACGAAGGGCCGGCGGGCGGCCCGGGTATGCGCGAGATGTTAGGTCCCACCTCGGCGATTGCCGGCATGGGGCTTGACAAGGACGTCGCGCTGATTACCGACGGGCGCTTCTCGGGCGCCACCCGCGGCGCGGCTATCGGCCATATCTCACCCGAAGCCTCGCGCGGCGGCCCTATCGCATATGTCAGGGAGGGCGACATTATCTCAATCGACATACCCGCCTACACGATTAACCTTGAAGTGCCCGAAGAGGAGCTGCGCCGGCGCAAGAAAGAGACCCGGCTAAAGGTCAAAACCGGGCTCTCGGGCTACATTCTCAGGTACTCAAAGAATGTATCCTCTGCCGACAGGGGAGCAATCATTAACTACGAATAACAATTATGCTTATAATAAATTAACTGGCTTTACCGGACAGTTCCGGAATACATCAGATTGCCGCCACAGGCGGCATGGAGAATATCATGGAGAGACGAATTAAGATTTTTGATACCACCCTGCGGGACGGCGAGCAGGCCCCCGGCTGTAGTATGAATCTTGAGGAAAAACTTGAGATTGCAAAACAGCTTGAGGTCCTGAAAGTCGACGTGATTGAGGCGGGATTTGCCATCTCGTCGCCCGGGGATTTCAAGTCGGTTGAGCAAATTGCCAAGACGGTCAAGAACTGCGTGGTAGCCTCGCTCGCCCGTGCCACCGAAAAGGATATCGACGCGGCCTATGAGGCGGTAAAGGGAGCGGTTTCCCCGCGGATTCATACCTTCATCGCCACCTCGCCGGTGCATATGCAGTATAAGCTGAGAATGACCCCCGAAGAGGTGCTTGAGCGGGTTGCGGCCGCGGTCGCATATGCCAGGAAATATCTTTCGGATATCGAGTTCTCGGCCGAGGACGCCATGCGCAGCGACCCCAAATTCCTTGCAAAGGTAGTTGAGACCGCCATTGCCGCCGGGGCGACGACCATAAACATCCCCGACACGGTAGGCTATGCCGTCCCCGAGGAAATGGACCGGATTATACGCTACCTGCGCGAGAAGGTTCCGAATATCGACAGGGCCGAAATATCGGTGCACTGCCACAACGACCTCGGCATGGCGACCGCCAATACGCTGGCGGCGGTCAAAGCGGGGGCATCTCAGGTTGAGTGTACCGTCAACGGGCTGGGCGAGCGCGCCGGCAACGCGGCGCTCGAAGAGGTGGTCATGGCGATAAAGACCAGAAGAAACTACTTCGGCTGCCATACCGGCATCGACACAAAGCAGATAAGCCCCACCAGCAAGCTGGTTTACAATATAATCGGGCAGACCGCGGCAATAAACAAGCCGATAGTCGGTGCAAATGCCTTCGCGCATGAGGCCGGGATACACCAGCACGGGGTGTTGGCCGAGCGCACCACCTATGAAATCATGTCCCCCGAGGATATCGGCTTGGCGCGGAACAGGATTGTGCTCGGCAAGCACTCGGGCAGGCATGCCATTGAGGAATATCTGAAGGAAATGGGATACTCCTTCACAAAAGAGGAGCTCGATGTATATTACGAAAAAATTATAGAAATCTGCGACCGGAAGAAGGTCATCACCCACAGCGACATTGAGACCATAGTGTACAACAAGGACCGCTCGGGGCGGACCTATGAGCTTGAATATTTCGATGTCCATACTGCCAAGAACTCCCGGGCAACCTGTGTGGTCAGGCTGAAAAAAGACGATGAGATATTAGAGGAGGTGTCGCTGGGCGACGGGCCGATCAACGCCGCCTACAACGCCATAGACAAAATAACCGGCAACCTCTGCGACGAACTGCTGGGTTACACCATTCATTCGGTGACCGGCGGGAACGACGCGCTCGGCGAGGTGACGGTAAAGCTCAAAGCCGGCGAGCGGGTGGCCACCGGCCGGGGGGTATCGACGGATATTATCGAGTCGAGCATACTTGCTTATGTTAACGGTATCAACAAACTCCTTGAATTCTGACGGTAAGGAGATATAAGATTGAAAGGTCGTAGAATCGAAATACTTGACTCAACCCTGCGGGACGGAGCCCAGGGTGAGGGAATTTCCTTTTCGGTAAATGATAAACTGAATATTGTTCAGACCCTTGACCAGTTCGGTATTGATTTCATCGAGGCCGGGAATCCAGGTTCAAACCCGAAGGACCTTGAATTTTTCGAGAAGGCCGCGGACCTGAAACTCGGGCATGCAAAGCTCTGCGCCTTCGGGAGCACCCGCAGGCACAACGTGGCGGCCTGTGACGATGCAAATATAAAGTCGCTCCTGGCCGCCAACACGCCGGTGGTCGTGATATTCGGCAAGGCGTGGGAACTGCATGTGACCGAGATACTCAGAATCAGCCTTGAGGAAAACCTTGAGCTGGTCAGGGATACCATAGAATACTTAAGGTCCAAATCAAAAGAAGTGATATTCGACGCCGAGCACTTTTTTGACGGGTACAAAGCCTCCGAATCGTATGCAATGAGCGTCCTTTCGGCGGCAGCCGAGGGCGGGGCCACGACTCTTGTGCTCTGCGACACCAACGGCGGCACCCTGCCAAAAGATATTTACAATATCACAAAAAAAGTGGTGGAGGCGTTTCCCGATAAGAAAATCGGTATCCACTGCCACAACGATATCGACTGTGCGGTTGCCAGCACCCTGATGGCGGTCGAGGCCGGGGCCACGCACGTGCAGGGCACCTTTATCGGGATAGGCGAGCGCTGCGGCAACGCAAACCTTTCGGCCATCATCCCCAACCTTGTGCTAAAGCGCGGCTTTGAGTGCTGCCGGGACATGTCGATACTCTCGGATACCGCCCGGAAGATAGCCGAGATATCCAATACTCAGATTGATAACACAAAGCCGTATGTGGGCGCGAGCGCCTTTGCCCATAAAGGCGGCATGCACATAGACGGAGTGCTCAAGAAGTCCTGCTCATTTGAACATATCGACCCGGCGCTGGTAGGCAACAAGCGCAGGTTCCTCATGTCCGAGGTCTCGGGACGCAGCACCGTGCTGGCCAAAATCAGGCATTTCGCGCCGCACCTTGACAAAAACTCAAAGGAGACTGCCGAGATACTTGAGAAGCTCAAGGAGCTTGAGCATTACGGGTATCATTTTGAGGCGGCCGACGCGAGCTTTGAGCTGCTTGTCAAGAAGGTTCTCGGCCAGTACAAGCCTGCTTTCAGGCTGGTGATGTACAAGATTATGAGCGATTTCCCGGTGGCGGAAGGCGAAATGCCGGCCGCGGCGACCATCAAGGTCGAGGTCGACGGCAAAGAGGAGATGACCGCGGTTATGGGCAACGGCCCGGTGAATGCGCTTGACCTGGCGCTGCGTAAGGCGCTTGTGGTGTTTTATCCGTCCATCAGGGAGATGAGACTTACCGACTACAAGGTGCGCGTGCTTGAGTCTAACTGCACCACCGCCGCCAGGGTCCGCGTTCTGATTGAGACGACCGATGAGAAGAGCACATGGACGACGGTCGGCGTGTCAAACGACATCATCGAAGCCAGCCTTATCGCGCTTGTCGACTCGATAGAATACAAACTGCTCAAATAGGGAGATATATTTATGAAAATGACAATGACCCAGAAAATTCTGGCCGCCCATGCCGGCGTGGATTCGGTGCGCGCCGGGGAGATAGTGCTGGTCGATGTCGATATGGTGCTCGGCAACGATATCACCTCCCCGGTGGCGATAAACGAATTCTCAAAGTTCGGCCGGGCGGGGGTGTTCGATAAGTCAAAGGTGGCGCTGGTCATGGACCACTTTGCCCCGAACAAGGACATAAAGGCCGCCGAGCAGTGCAGGCTCTGCCGCGAGTTTGCCGCGGAAAAGGGAATCAAAAACTTCTTTGACGGCGGCGAGATGGGGGTCGAGCACGCGCTGCTGCCCGAGCGGGGGCTTGTCACGGCGGGTGACGTGGTAATCGGCGCCGACTCGCACACCTGCACATACGGCGCACTCGGCGCGTTTTCGACCGGCATAGGTTCTACCGACATGGCCTTCGGGATGGCGACCGGCAAGGCGTGGTTCAAGGTCCCCGCGGCAATTAAGTTTTATCTCACCGGCAAACCCGGCAGGTGGGTGACCGGCAAGGACGTGATACTGCATACAATCGGGAAAATTGGAGTTGACGGCGCGCTCTACCACTCGATGGAATACAGCGGTCCGGGAGTGGCCGAGCTGTCGGTCAGCGACCGGCTCTGCATGGCCAACATGGCAATTGAGGCCGGGGCTAAAAACGGCATTTTCCCGGTGGACGAAAAGACGCTTGAATTCTTCAAGAAGGCCGGCGCAAAGCCTCCGGTAATATACGAGGCCGACGAGGACGCCGAATACGAGCGGGTTATCGAGATTGATATGTCGAAAATCGAGCCGACCGTGGCCTTCCCGCATCTGCCGGGGAACACGAAAACATTCGATGAGTTCGGCGAGATAAAGATAGATCAGGTGGTTATCGGCTCCTGCACAAACGGGCGGCTTGAGGACCTTATCCAGGCCGCAGAGGTGCTCAGAGGCAGGAAAGTCGCCGGGGGCGTGCGGGCGATTGTCATTCCCGCAACTCCGAAGATTTATCTTGAGGCGATTGAGATGGGGCTGTTCCGCATATTCCTTGAGGCGGGGGCGGTGGTCTCGCCGCCGACCTGCGGGCCGTGTCTCGGCGGTCACATGGGCATACTCGCCAAAGGCGAGCGTGCGGTGGCCACGACAAACCGCAACTTTGTCGGAAGGATGGGTCACCCCGAGTCCGAGGTGTACCTCGCAAGCCCATATGTCGCGGCGGCAAGCGCCGTGACCGGTAAAATCTCGCATCCGAAGGAGGTTACAGGCTGATGAAGGTCAAAGGGCGGGTCCTCAAATACGGGGACAATGTAGACACCGACGTTATTATCCCGGCAAGATACCTCAACACCTCCGACAAAAAGGAGCTGGCCTCCCACTGCATGGAGGACATAGACCGGGAGTTTGTCAGAAAGGTGAAGCCGGGCGACATAATGGTTGCGGGGCGCAACTTCGGCTGCGGTTCCTCGCGCGAGCATGCGCCGATTGCGATTAAGGAGAGCGGGATTGCCCTGATAATCGCTAAGAGCTTTGCCCGGATTTTCTACCGCAACGCGATAAATATCGGGCTGCCGATAGTCGAGTGCGAGGCGGCGGCAGACGAGATAGAGGCCGGTGACGAGGTCGAGATGGATTTTGACACCGGGCTGATACGGAATATAACAAAGAACAGGGAATACAAAGCGCAGCCATTCCCGGCCTTCATCCAGTCGATTATTGCCGCCGGCGGGCTTGTGGGCGCGGTCAGATCGGGTGCTATAGAAGATAAGACCCGAAAATAAGAGAGGAGAGAGTACCTGCGGGCCGGCGAACTGCACGGAGCCCCGCGGGTAGGAAAGGATATTATATTATGAAACTTAATCTTGCTCTGGTAAAGGGTGACGGAATAGGTCCTGAAATAGTCGACAGCACGCTCAGGGTGCTTGACAAAATAGCCGAGAAGTATGGACACCAAATCACATGCACGGCGCTTCTGGCCGGGGGCTGTGCGATTGACGAGACTGGCGAGCCGCTGCCTAAGGCGACGGTAGACAAGTGCCTTGAGAGCGACAGCGTGCTGCTGGGCGCCGTGGGCGGCCCGAAGTGGGATACCCTTCCGGGTCATCTGCGCCCCGAGCGCGCTCTGCTCGGACTGCGCAAAGCTCTGGGACTGTATGCAAACATCCGCCCGGCAAAGCTCTATCCCGCGCTGCGCGGCAGATGCCCGCTGCGCATTGGGGATACCTTTGACCTGGTGATTGTCAGGGAGCTTACCGGCGGGATATATTTCGGCGAGCGCGGGCGGCGCGAGGGCCCCAACGGGCAGGAGGCCTATGATACCGAGTGCTACAGCGTCATGGAGATTGAGAGGATAGGCAGAGTGGCCTTTGAGACGGCGCTCAAGCGCAGAAAGAAGGTCACAAGCATTGACAAGGCAAATGTGCTCGAGAGCTCCCGTCTCTGGCGCGAGACCATGCACAGGCTGGCAGCAGAGTACCCCGATGTTGAATACAGCGATATGCTGGTCGACAACGCCGCAATGCAGCTTGTCCGCAATCCGGCGCAGTTTGACGTTATCGTGACCTCGAATATGTTCGGCGACATCCTCTCGGATGAGGCTTCCCAGCTCACCGGCTCGATAGGAATGCTGCCTTCGGCCTCGCTGGGTGAGGGGGCGCGCGGGATGTATGAGCCTATCCACGGCTCGGCGCCCGATATTGCCGGGAAGGGTATTGCAAACCCGACGGCGACAATTCTGTCGGCGGCGATGATGCTCCGCTACTCCTTCGGACTTGTCGCGGAAGCCGATGCTATTGAGAATGCCGTGGACAAGGCGCTTGATGCGGGATATATGACCTGCGACATCGGCGGGCAGCTCACAACAGACGAAATGACAAACAAAATTCTTGAATTTATTTGAATTTGTGATATAATAAAACCTAGCCGCCGCGTGAATTTCACGCGGCGGCTCGATTACTGTATGCACGACGATAAATTGTTTTGAAGTTTTTTGAGGATTCTCAAGGAACTTTTTTTCAAAAATGTTCCTTGAGCGGGGGTTCGGGGGCAGAGCCCCCGAAGAAAAGAGGGGCGCGGGGCAGGGCCCCGATTTTGGTTATTTCTTTTTGAATATAGGTACAATACTGCCGTTTATTGCGGCTTTGTTATCGCTTATTGTAATGAAGGCCGATTTGTCGTGTTTAATAATCAAGTCTTTGAGCTTAGAAACATACTTGCCGTCTATACAGATAAAGAGCAAATATTTTTCGGCCTGGTGGTCCCTGCCGTAGACATCCGAGACAGTCATTGAATAGCCGGCGTCGCTGATAATTTTCAGCAGTTCGGGGTCGCGCTTTGATGTGATGATTTGCACGATGCTGTCTGAGGGAAGCATGAGGTTAGTCACAAGCCCGCCGATAAAGGTACCGGTGGCATATCCGCCGGCAAAGGCAATGGACACAAAGACCGGCGGCAGGTCGGTATCAAGGGCCTCCCTGACCACTAAAAACCAAATCATGACCTCGACAAAGCCGATAAGTGCCGCGATTACGCGCTTGCCGCGGACTGTCATGATGGTTCTTATTGTGCCGAGCGACACGTCAAATATTCGGCTCGCGAATATCAGCAGGTAAGTCCAAAACATTCAGGTTTCCTCACATACTATGGTAAAATTCAATTCAGCAGTCAAGTCACATCCAGTATATCATGGCAAAATGCGATTGTCAACGCCAAAAAATGCGGGGCTGACATATATAAGCTTATCCATGTATTCGGGTGTATCCCGGGAAATAATATGTTGTGCTGCGGCGGTGTCTGGTTTAAATTCATTTTTGCCGGAACCCTATGCGGCTATTTGCACAAAAAGAAGAGAATTTGAGCGCAGGAGTACGGAATATATGTAATAATACGGGCTTGAAAAAACAAACATAAAGTTGTATAATTTAGGTACAATAATTTAAAAAAGGTGGAGGAAGTGTTATGGCTATCAGTCCGAGCGATATTGTCAGAGTCGGGATTATCGGCTGCGGGGGCATTGCCAACGGAAAGCACATGCCCGCGCTCAGGAAACTGAAAAATGTGGAGATGGTCGCCTTCTGCGACATAATCGAAAAGCGGGCAGAGGCCGCAAAGGAGAAGTACGGGACAGAGGACGCCAAGGTCTATACAGACTACCGCAAGCTGCTTGAGGACAAGACAATCGACGTCGTCCATGTGCTCACCCCTAACCGTTCGCACAGCTTTATTACCGTCGACGCGCTTGAAGCCGGCAAGCATGTCATGTGCGAGAAGCCGATGGCGATTAATTCGGCAGAGGCGAAGAAAATACTTGATGCTGCCGCACGCACCGGAAAGAAGCTGACCTTCGGGTACCAGAGCCGCCACCGCGCCGATTCGATTTATTTAAAGCAGGAAGTGGAAGCCGGCACACTCGGCGAGATTTATTACGCAAAGGCCACCGCGCTGCGCAGGCGCGCCGTGCCGACCTGGGGGGTATTCCTCAATGAATTTGAGCAGGGCGGCGGGCCGCTTATCGACATAGGCACGCATGCGCTCGACCTGACCCTCTGGACTATGAACAACTACAGCCCCAAATACTGTGTCGGCACGACATATCACAAGCTCAACAAGGACACCGACCAGGGCAACGACTGGGGCAACTGGGATGTCGACAAATTTACGGTTGAGGATAGCGCATTCGGTTTTATCGTGATGGAAAACGGCGCGACAATCTACCTTGAGGCGTCCTGGGTGCTCAACATCCTTGATTCCCGCGAGGCAATAACCCAGCTCTGCGGAACCAAGGGCGGCGCCGACATGCTTGACGGGCTGCGCTTTAACGGAATCAGAAACAACCAAAAATATATGTTCATCCCGCAGCTTGAGGGCAAAGGCGCGGCCTTCTACAGTGCCGCCAAGGCCGAGTCGCCGGGCGACCGCGAGGCACGGCTCTGGATTGATGCCGTGGTGAACGACAAACCACCGGTCGTGCTGCCCGAGGAAGCCTTTACAGTCACCCGCATTCTTGAGGGAATATACAAGTCGGCGGCGTCGGGCGACATTTACAGGTTCGACTGATGGTAGACATTATTATCCTAATGAAAATAACATAGAAGGATGGGCTTGACCGATGAAACTAAGTGTACTGACAAACCTTTACGGCTCAAAGTCGCTTGAGCAAACACTGAGGATTCTGACCGGACTCGGCATCCGCACGGTTGAAATCGGCTGCGGCGGGTACCCCGGAAAGGCGCACTGCAACCCGGCCGAACTGCTGGCCGACAAGGCGGCCTATCAGAAATTCGTCGACACCTTCAGAAAATACGGTGTCGAAATCTGCGCGCTGGCCTGCCACGGAAACCCGGTCCACCCCGACCCCACGACAGCCAAATCCTTTGACGAAGATTTCAGGAACACTGTGCTACTCGCCGAAAAGCTGGGGATAGAAACCATAATAGGGTTCTCGGGCTGCCCCGGCGACCATGAGGGCGCAAAATATCCCAACTGGGTCACCTGCCCGTGGCCGGAGGATTACCTGAAAATCCTTGAGTGGCAATGGAACGAGGTTCTCATCCCTTACTGGAAGAAGACCGCGGCATTTGCCGCCGAGCACGGTGTCACCCGCATTGCCTTTGAGATGCATCCGGGGTTCTGCGTCTACAATCCCGAAACCCTGCTCAGACTCCGCGCGGCGGTGGGGGATACCATCGGCGCGAACCTCGACCCCTCGCACCTCATCTGGCAGGGAATGGACCCGGTGGCGGTTATCCGCGAGCTCAAGGGCGTGATTTATCATGTGCACGCCAAGGACACCAAGGTCGACAAATACAACACCGCGAAGAACGGCGTGCTCGACACCAAGCATTACACGGACGAGCTGGGGCGTGCATGGATATTCCGCACTGTGGGGTACGGCAACGGCGAGACCTTCTGGCGCGATTTTGTCAGCAACCTGCGGCTCTGCGGGTATGACGGAGTGCTCTCAATCGAGCACGAGGACAGCGTGATGACCAAGGACGAAGGACTGAGAAAAGCAGTCGAATTCTTGCGGGGAATCATGATTGTCGAGGAAAAGCCGAAAACAATTACTTGGGCGTAAAAATTTGTGGCACGGAGTGTCACGGGGTGTCACCCCGTGGCACCCTTTTTTTGTTTATTATAAGGCCACAGACCAAAGGAGGCAGGAAGGCATGGAGCAGGATATCCGGTCCGGGGCAAAAGACCGTGCTTTGTATTCCGGGGTCGAGTTGCTTCTGCTTGCGGAACAGTACATACTCGACTGCCGGAGCGGCAGCCCCGGGAGAGCAGAGCGGCAGGCATGCGGCGACGGCGGAGAGGAAGACGCCGGGAGAGGAAAAAGACACGGGAAGAAGGGCAAAAATGCCGAAAGGTTCCCCAATATCGCGGGCTTTTGCCGCTATCTCGGAATTAGCCACAGGAAATACCTCGAGCTCGCCGAGCTTTATCCCGAGGAGACAAGCCAGATATCGGCCGCCTTTGAGGATGAGGCACTCAATTCCGAGAAGCCGGCGGCGCTCATCGGCGCATACCTCAAAACCCGCCTCGGGTATGACGGGAAGAAGTGCGACGGGCAGGGAGCGGGACTGAGCGTGGTCTTTGAGCATGACATCCTGTCTGACGGCGAATGACCGGGCGCATTATGTTGACGGGTAAAGTAGGGCAAAGCGGGGTGATCAGAATCCCCGGGGTGCCAAACAAGAAGCAGCAGCTCTTCTTCAACTCGCGCACCCGATTTACCGCCTACGGGGGTGCGAGGGGCGGCGGGAAGTCCTGGGCGCTGCGGCGCAAGCTGATAGCCCTCTGCCTGTGCTACCCCGGCATCAGGTGCCTGCTTGTCAGGCGCACATACCCCGAGCTCAAGTCAAACCACCTCGGCCCCATGCTGCGCGAGTACGGAGCGCTGCTCCACTACAGCGAAGGCGAAAAACGGCTTTCGCTGGCAAACGGCAGCACTATCGACCTTGGCTACTGCGCATGCGACCGCGACGCGCTGCGGTATCAGGGACAGGAATACGACATTATCGCCGTTGACGAGGCAACGCAGCTGAGCGAATATCAGTTTTCGGTGATATCGGCCTCACTTCGCGGCACGGGGGATTACCCCCGCCGTATTTACCTGACCTGCAACCCCGGCGGGATAGGCCACGCATGGGTCAAGCGCCTCTTTATCGACCGCAGTTTCCGACCCGGGGAGCATCCCGACGACTATTCCTTCATCCCGGCATTGGTCTACGACAACGACGTGCTGCTCTCGGCCGACCCGGGGTATGTCAGACAGCTTGAGCGCCTGCCCGCCCGCCTGCGCGACGCCTGGCTGCACGGCCGCTGGGATGTCTTCGAGGGGCAGTTTTTCGCCGAATTTGACGAGTCGGTCCATGTGTTCGACGCTGCAACAGGTGCGGCTGTTATCCCAAATAATACAAGGCGCTTTGTCGCACTGGACTACGGCTTTGACATGCTGGCGGCATTGCTTCTCGGAGTGGACTCTGAGATGGGTCTGTGGGTTTTTGACGAGTGCTGCGAGCCGAACCTGACGCTCAGCGAGGCGGCCGGGCGGGTGGCAGAGCTCTGCCGGGGGCAGGATATCGAGTATGCCGTGGCCTCCCCCGACCTCTGGAACCGCAGGCAGGACAGCGGGCGGAGCGGCGCCGAGATAATGCAGGCGGTACCCGGAATGCCTCCGCTGCGCCCGGCCGACAACCGCCGCATACCCGGCTGGCGGGTGCTGCGCGAGTATCTGGCAATCCGGGAGGGAAAAGGTCCGTCGCTGCATATATCAAAGCGCTGCAGCACGCTGATAAACTCGATTCAGTCGCTGCTCTGCGACCCTGCCCGTCCCGAGGATGCCGCCGGGGAGCCGCATTCCCTCACTCACGCCCCCGAGGCGCTCCGCTACGCCGTGATGAGCAGACCCGAGCCTCCCGAGCAAGAGGCCGCCTTTCTGCCGTTTACCTTCAGGCGGAGCAGGAGTCTGTACGATTTTTAGGAGCACAGCCGGCACCACACCAAAGTAAAAGGAAAAACTAAAATGGCAAAGAAGAATCTGTTTGCAAAGCTGTATGCGGGGGAGTTCGGCGGCATAGACCGCCGTGCACACATCGGAGAGGCGAATGCCGCGCAGGACATAAAAAACTTCAGGATTCTTGCCGACGGCTCGCTTGAGAAGCGCTGTGGGTATTCGCGCGCGCTCAGCCTTCCGGCAGGCGTCAGAGCGGTCTGGTCGGGGGAGGTCGACGGGGTTACGAGCCTGTTCGTGCTGGCCGGCGACACGGTATACCTGACAAATCCCGATACCCGGGAACACGGTGCCGTGCTCACCGTCGGCACCTCGGACGGTTCTGCCTGCTTTTTTCAGGTCGAGGGCAGGCTCTACCTTATCGACGGGCAGGACGTGTATTCGGTGACGCGGAATGGCGGTTCTGCGGTCGAGGGCTATGTCCCGCTTTACGGGCGTGACTGGCCGCACACCGGCGGGCCGGTATATGAGCCGATAAACCAGCTCTCGGAGTATATCAGGATAACATATGTACTCTCCAAGGGTTCTTCGTCCTCGGTGGACATCGGGGTGGCGGCTCAGTCGGTTGTCAGCCTCAGTATCAACGGAATACCTAAGACCAGCGGGTACAGCTTAAACGGTAAGACCCTGCACTTGGGCACGTCTTACGCGGTGGACACCAAGATTGAGGTCTGCCTGCATATCGGCAGCAGCCACAACGAGCGCGGCGCGCTGAGCGCCTGTACCGGCGCCGCGGTTTTCGGCGGGAAATACGACAACAGCGTCTACTGCTTCGGGGGTACCGACCGCTCAAGGGTGTTCCGCTCGAAGTATGTCGGGGCAGCCGACCTTGCAAGGTCAAAGATGCATGTTCCGGCCTCCTGCGGGCTTTACTTTCCGGTGGAGTATGACTTTTTGGTTGCCTCCGGGAGCGCCGACGTCCGGGCGATCTGCCGCCACTATGACCGGCTGCTGCTCTTCTCGGCCGATGAGACGCGGGTGACCGATCTGTCTGAGGACAGTTATCAGGATATGCCCGAGCGGCCGGTAAATTCGGGGGTCGGCTGCCTTTCGGCCGGCGGCGTCGTGCTCTGCGACAACGACCCGGTGACCGTAAGCCGCGACGGGATATACCGCTGGACCTCAAACACCGACGAGCGCGACGAGAGCAACGCGAAAAAAATCTCGGGGCCGCTTGCAGGGCTGCTTGGCCGCGACTTCGGCGAGGGGGCGGTCGCTATAAATTACCGCGAGGCCGACGAAATCTGGATAGCCAACCCAAACAACACCGAAGGGCGGGTGTTTGTCTACAATTACCGCCTTGACAAGTGGTACTGCTATACCGGCATTTCCGGCGAGCATTATTTCAGATACGGCGGCAGACTGGGCTTTTCGCGCGGCGGGGATATCTTTATGCTCGGAGAGGAGGAGTACACCGACTGCGGGGCCGAAATTGTCGCCGAATATGAGAGCCGGTACACCGACATGGGGCGTGTCGGGCTGAAGAAGCGGGTCAAGCGCGTGATGGCTGTGAGCACGGCAGAGAGCGACTTTTATGTCAGCCTGCATGACAGCAGGGGCCGGCTGTGCGAAATTCATTTTCAGAGCCGGCCGGGACCGGGGATCGAGAGCCGGAGAGCCGGCGCCTATACCGGCAGGATATCGCATATCAAATATCAGATAAGGGCGGGCGGCCCCGGCCGGCAGCGGATATATAGCATATTGGTTGTGGCCGACAAATAAAGGTAAGGGGCACAAAACATGAAAAAATTCAAAACCAAGGCATGGCAGCAGTATGAGGCCGGTCTTAAGTACAAGCAGAAGATAGGGCTTTATGAGACAATCAGACAGAACGAGCGCTTCTACCGCGGCAACCAGTGGTACGGTTCGGAGGGCGCCGAGCTTCCCAAGCCGGTTTTCAACATCATTCGCAGAATAGTTGATTACCTTATCTGCAGCGTGTTGCCGGGTAGCGTGTCGCTCAGCTTTACGGACGAAAACCTGCCATTTGTCCGGGATCCCGGGAGCGCCGCGGTCATCCGGCGGGCGGTCGAGGTGCTTTCAAAAAACGCCTCATACCGCTGGGAGCGCGCCAAGATGGACTACAAGCTTTACTCGCTGCTCTATGACGCCGCAATCTCGGGGGACGGGGTCTTTTACTGCTGGTGGGACCCTGCGGCCAATTCGGGGCAGGAATTCACCGGCGACATTGTGACAGAGCTTGTAGACAACGTAAATCTGTTCGTGGCCGACGTCAACCACGCCGATATACAGTCGCAGGAGTACATTATCCTCGCGGGGCGCGAGAGCGTCGCGTCGCTGCGAGAGCAGGCAAGGAAAAACGGCGTGCCCGAGGAGGCGGTTGCCAGAATCGTCCCGGACACCGAGACCAAAAACCAATCGGGAGACATGGCCGAGTACGAGCTTTCAGCAGATGACGAAGCGGAAAGGAAGGCGACATGCATAATCAAATTCTGGAGGGAAGACGGGTTTGTTGTCTTCGAAAAGTCGACCGAGGAGGTTGTAATCCGCCGGCAGAAGACAAACATGACCCTCTATCCCGTAGCCTACATGAACTGGTACCCGACCAAAAACAGCTTTCACGGGACCTCGCCGATAACCGGGCTGATCCCCAACCAGAAGTTCATAAACCGGGCCTTTGCGATGGTCATGAAGCACATGACCGACACCGCCTTTTCCAAGGTGGTGTACGACAAGTCAAGAATTCCCGAATGGAGCAACGAGGTGGGGCAGGCAATCGCCGTGCTCGGCGGCACAAACGTGGCCGACGCCGTGTCCGTCGTGGGTGTCGGAAAGCTGCAGGAGGGCTACCTCGAACTTATCGAGCTGGCCGTCTCGATGACCAAGGAGCTGATGGGTGCGACCGAAACCGCACTCGGAGACGGAGAGGCTGTCAACACCAGCGCGATTCTTGCCCTGCAGGAGGCGGCCAGAATACCGCTCGACCAGGTGCGCCGCAGCCTCTGCCAGTGCATCGAGGATCTGGCAAACATCTGGGTAGACATGATCTGCGCATATTACCCCGACGAGCGGCTGCTCCCCTACACGGAAGAAGGAACAGAGCGCGCAGAGCAAATCAGCTTCAGCCGGCTCAAGGGGGCGCTGCTGCGGGCGCGGGTGGATGTCGGCGAATTTGCGCGCTACGGCGCGTCGGGCACAATGGGTATTCTGAACAAGTTACTTGAGGGCGGGCACATCACCGCCGAGCAGTATATCGAGCGGCTGCCCCCGGGCGTGATTGCCGACCGCGCCCTCTTGCTTGAGGAACTCAAGGCATCAAAAAAAGCGGGAAGGGAGGAGAAGGCCCTTGACTGAGGCCGGATATGACATGTCTGTTTTTATTACTGAAAATATCCCGGGCGAGGAAATCCCAAGCGAAGCCGGCGGAACAGCCGGGGAGCAGATGCCCGCTGAGGAAGCTTCGCCGGCCGAAGGGATTTCGCCGGCAGACGGGGAGACTCAGGAGGCTGCCGCGACCGGGCGGGAAGGTATTGGAGAGCCAAATAACACAGAACAGTCGAGCGAGACCTGCCAGAAAACCGAATCAGAGGCCGGCGGGTCTGATGCAGATGTGCCCTCCGAGGAGAGCGGAACGAGCCGCGATGCAAAGACCGGCGAAAGCCCGCCGGAGGCCGGAGCTCCCGGGCAGGACGAACTTGCCGAGCTGCGCGCCGAGGTCGGGCGGCTGCGCGAGCAGCTTGCAGCGCACCAGGAAGCGCTTTTGCGCATGTCGCGCGAGGCGGCCGAGTTTGCCGGGCTTTTCCCCGACGAGAAGCTCAGCTCGCTGCCCGATGAGGTCTGGGAGGAGGTCAGGCGCGGCATTCCGCTTGCCGCAGCCTATGCATACCACAAGGTGCGCCGGGAGCGGAAGGCCGCCATGGCCGCCGAAATCAACTCAAAAAACAGCCAGAACTCTGCCGGTCCGGTAGACGGCCAGAGCAGGACAGATTATTATTCACCCGCCGAGGTGCGCCGGATGAGCGCCGCCGAGGTGCGAGAGAATTATGCAAAGATTGTGGACTCCATGAAACACTGGAGCTGAATAAAAAAGAAAGGAAGACAAAAATGGCTATCACGAATTTCATTCCGACCATCTGGAGCGAGAATCTCTTCACGCAGCTTGACCGGAGGTATATCGCGGTCAGCCACTGCAACCGCGACTACGAGGGCGAAATCAAGGAAAAGGGCTCGGTGGTCAATATCATCGGCGTCGGCGCGGTCAATGTCTTTGACTATACCAAGGACACCGACATGTCGGCTCCGCAGGCGCTCTCCGATACGCTGCGCACCCTGGTAATCGACCAGGCAAAGGCCTTCAATTTCCAGATTGACGACATCGACCGCGCCCAGTGTACCCCGAAGCTGATGGACGAGGCGATGAAGGTGGCGTCTGCGGCGCTGGCAAATGCCGCCGACAGGTATGTGTTTTCGCTTTACCCGGCTGCGGGTACCACCATCAACGAAGCGAACACCACGACCTCAAACATCATAGGGTACTTAATCGACGCCCGGACAGTGCTCTACACCAAGGATGTTTCCGACGCTTCGGACATCGTCATTGAGGTGTCCCCCCAGATAGCGGCGCTTATTCTCAAGGCCAAAATCGACCTTTCGACCGACAACCGCGAGCAGCTTGAAAGCGGCTGCATCGGCTCGATAGGCGGCTGCAAAATTTATGTCTCGAACAACATTGCCACCGAGACGACAGCCCAGACAATCTACTACAAGTGTCTGGCACGGACAAAACGCGCGATTGCCTTTGCCGAGCAGCTCTCCGAAATCAGCGCCTATCGTCCCGAGAAACGGTTTGCCGATGCGGTCAAGGGGCTGCACCTCTACGGCGCAAAGGTGGTCTACCCCGACGAGGTGGTGCTGCTCAATTTGGGGATACCGCGCACATAAGCAGGCATGAGCCCGGGACTCCACCCGGGCTCAAAGTCAAAGCATTGCAGCAGCATGACACCTTTACATAAAACAAAAAGGGAACTGATGATATGAAAAATCAGATAATCTGCACCGAAATTTACGAGGCGGCGCTCTCAATGATAGGCGAGAAGAACGCCGCGCACAATGCCGATTACGCCGAGCGGGCGCCTTATCTGCTTGCCGCCTTCTGCGGCGAGGCCGCCCAAATAGACCGGCTGCACAGAAAAGCCAAAGGGTATGGGGAGCAGCCCGAGTTCGGAGTGGTGATGATCGAGCTTGCCTCGCCCTTCCCGCTCTCCCCTCGCTTTGTAGGACCGGCTTCTCTGTATCTTGCGGCAATGCTGGTGCTCGACGAGGACGAAGAGCTGTCCGACAGGCTTTACGGCAAGTACTGCGACGCGATGAGCGCTATCTGCTCCGAAGTCGGCACGACCGAGAAGATTATTGATGTGTATCAATACTAACTCCCTTTTCGGGGGCTCTGCCCCCGAGCCCTCCGTTCAAGGACGCTCGCGGGGCTCTGCCCCGCACCCCGCTCGAGCCCCTTTTTGAAAAAAGGGTCTTAAGAATCCCTAAAAACTTTATAACCAAATCGCTAATGAAGCAGCGCGGAAACCCACATTCCGCGCTATAATTTTTATTCCTCTTTGTTATGGTCGTTAAGCTGCTTCATCAGCTTTTTGCTGAACTCCTCCGCGGTGTTGTACCCCATTTTCTTCAGGCGGTTGTTCATTGCCGCGATTTCAAGTATAATGGCAAGGTTGCGCCCCGGCTTTACCGGGATGGTAATGCAGGGGAGCTCAATGCCGAGTATGTTTATCTTCTGTTCATCCAGTCCGAGCCGGTCGTACAGCTTGCCCTGGACCCAGTGCTCAAGGTTGATGACGAGGTCGATTTTTTCTGTATTGTTGACCGCCCCCATGCCGAAAAGCCGGCGCACGTCGACAATGCCGATGCCGCGCAGCTCGACATAATGCCTGATTATCTCGGGCGCGCTGCCGACCAGGGTCTTGGCGGATACGCGCTTGATTTCAACCGCGTCGTCGGCGATAAGCCTGTGGCCGCGCTTGACCAGCTCAATGGCGGTTTCGCTCTTACCTACCCCGCTGTCGCCGAGCAAAAGCAGACCCTCTCCGTAAACCTCGACCAGCACCCCGTGCCGGGTGATGCGGGGGGCTAAGTGCAGGTTGAGCGAGGCGATGAGCGCCGCCATGAGCGGGCTTGTCTTCTCCTTTGAGCGCAGAAGCGGCACCCCGTTTTCTCTGGCACAGGTGATAAACTCCTCGAAAACATCAAGCCCCGAGGTCACAATTACTGCCGCGACCTTGGTCTTCATGAAGTTACTTATGGTCGTCGCGCGGGCTTCCGGAGTCATATCCGACAGTAAATGGTATTCGGCTCTGCCGACTATCTGTATGCGGCTGGGCTCAAAAAGCTTGAAAAAGCCGGCAAGCGCCAGCCCCGGCCGGTTGACTTCAGGGTTGGTTATTGCTATGTTCCGGTCGGGAATGTATATCTCCTCAAATCCGAATTCTTCAATAAGCTGGCGAAGAGGTATTGAATATCCCGAATTCATAAGCCTTGTCCTTTCTCTGACTTATCTCACCCCGCCCGCAGCCGGCAGGCCGGCTTTGGGGCAGGCTTTTTTATTTCAAAAAGCAGGCACTTATTAATAATGAACTTCGGTCAAAACTATTTTAGCATAAAACGGATTATTTTGAAATACAAAAAAGAGAATATTTTTTCAAATCGCCGCCGGGGCCGGGTGTATTCATAAAAAATTCACAAAAATGTGTTAAAATACAATAATCACGAAGTAATCTTATACAGAGTGGCGGAAATTCCGCCGGGGCGGCATGGGGGTAATTATGAAAAAAAACAGACTGCGCGCCTTCGCAATCCTTTGTGCGCTGGTGTTTTTTCTGAACGGACTTTTCGGCTGCTCGGCCTCGCGGCCGATCAAGGGCACCGAGGAGGAGCTTGCCGTGGTCGGCAAGGTCGGCGATTTTGATGTGCTCTACGAGGAGTTTCGCTTTGTGACTGTAAACTACAAAAAAATGCTCGAGGAAGAATACGGCGAGGGTATCTGGGAGAATGCCGAGAGCGCCGAAAAATACCGTGCGGAGCTTGAGGATCTGGTTTACCGGAACCTCACCGCCAATTATGCCGTGCTCTCGCTCTGCGCCGAGGTGGGAATCAGCATAGAAGAAAAGGAAATCCAGAAGGCGGTACAGGACCGGCTCGATGAGCTGTTTGATGAGCTGGGCAGCCGGAAGGCATACAAGGTGTATCTGTCTGAGAATTGTCTCACCGACCATTTCGTGCGCTTCATGCTCGGCGTGGACATCTGCTACAGCGAGCTTTATTATGTTTATGTCTACGACCTCGGGCTCATCGAGTACGACGAGGACAAACTCTACAATTACATCATGGCCGGCAATTTTGTGCGGACACTACATGTCTATATACAGAACGACCCCGGGGACGATGTTGAGAAAAACCGCAAAAAGGCAATTCAGGTGCGCGAGCAGCTGCTTGCCGGGGAGGATATTAAAAAACTCATCGGCAGTTCTGTCAACGAGGATTTAAAACTGACCACTACCAACGGGTATTACTTCACCCGCGGCGAGATGATAAAGGAATACGAGGAGGCGGCTTTCTCGCTTGAAATAGGGGGCGTGAGCGAGATTATTGAAACCGCAACAGGTTTTTATGTAATCCAGAGGTTTGAACTCGACCCGCAGTATGTGCTGGCGAACCTTGCCCAGCTCGTGAAGAATTACCAGTACGCAAAACTCAACGAATATGTCGACGAGCGTCAGGCCGAGCTTGTATTTGAACCTAATGAATACGGCAGGAGCATTGACCTGACGGCAATCGAGTGACAAGGGCGACAGCAAACATGAGTTCATCAATTTGCAGCCGCAAAAAGCGGTAGGGAGCCTGAAATGAACCGCAGGTTACGCAGGAAGCTGCGCGTCGGCGCACACAAAAGTGCCGAGAAAAGCGCAAAATTCGGCAAAATTGCGCTGATTGTGTTCTTGGGATTTGTCCTACTCGTAGTGCTCACCGTGATTTGGGGAAATTCACTGAGAAAAAAGGCCGAGGAGTCAAAAAACGCAGATAGTAACGAGTCTTTTACTGATACAGACTCAAGCAGCCTGACCACCGACCGGAATAACCTGCCCTTGCCGGTTTTCAACCCGGCTCATGTTCCGCAAATCAACGGAGAATATATAATCCTCTCGAGCAGCCGGCCTATTGACTGGGGCGAGCGTGCCGCCGAACTGAAAATGAAGGGTACTTCGGCGGTATCACTGATGCTTTATTACATCGAGGGTGGTCGGGGAGTCCTTAATTTTTCGTCCAAGACCGCTCAGGCGTTAGGCGAGCAGGCGGAAAGCAACGGTAAGGCCAACCTTTTTGAGGTTGTCGTGAAGCTTGACAAAGAAGGAATACATACGGGCGGCTGCTTTTACATCAACTATACCTCAAAACCGACGCCCGCGCTTGTCGGTATCTACCGCTCATATGAGGCGGCGCTGGCCGCAGAGGCGGCACAAGCCGGATTTTCGGATATATTGCTTTTCGGATTCAACACAGACGAAACTGCCGCCAAGGAGGCGGCGAGGTTTATCGGGGCGGTCCGGGAGCTTGAGAAAAAATCTGTCATCGGGATTGCCATACCCGGTGCGGCGCTCGAAAGCCCCGAGGCCGAACGGATTTTTGCCGACTTTGCCGCAGTCGCCGAATTCTTAGCACTCGACCTCAGTGATATAACTGACCAGAATAGTCTTATGACCGAACTCGAGAGGGCATCGGGCTTTATAAAACAATACAACCTCCGGCTGATTCTGCATGAGAGCCTCGCCGATTCGGTCGGAATACTGGCCGAGGCCGGTTATAATAACTGGCAGCTTGTGCCCTGAAACGGCAGCAGGGAAGGGCGGTCGGCACCCCTGATTATCTTGTTCTGAGAGGGACTTTGTGATGACAGAAATACTGAAGGCGATACTGTACGGAATTGTCGAGGGTGTCACCGAATGGCTGCCGATAAGCTCCACCGGGCACCTGATACTCCTGAATGAATTTCTCGGGCTGAATGTCGGCGCCGAACTCGGCCCTGGTTTTGTCGGCGAGTTCTGGGAGATGTTCGAGGTGGTGATACAGCTCGGCGCCATTCTGGCGGTCGTTGTGATGTTTTTTACAAGGCTCAACCCCTTCTCGCCCAAAAAGAGCACGCCCGAGAAAAAGGAAACCTGGGCAATCTGGTTTAAGGTAATTGTTGCAAGCATCCCGGCAGCCATTGTCGGGCTGGTGCTTGATAAGGTTATTGAGAGGCTCAGCGGGCGCGACATTGAGGGCTGGCTGTACAACGCCTGGGTGGTCTCGGCGGCGCTTATTATTTACGGGCTGCTTTTTATCATCATCGAGAAAGCGCGCCGGGACAACGAGCCTAAAATCACCGGAACTCAGGATATAACATACCAAAATGCCTTTATTATCGGCATATGCCAGATGCTCGCTATCATCCCCGGCACCTCGCGCTCGGGATCGACGATTCTCGGTGCGATGCTCCTCGGAATGTCGCGCAGCACCGCGGCCGAGTTTTCCTTCTTCATGGCAATACCCGCCATGGCCGGGGCGAGTCTTATCAAGATGTACGGGTTTTTTGATTATGTCGCCGAGAGCGGTGTCGGGGTGCCTGCCGCGGCATGGGGAGTGCTGCTTGCGGCCTGCGCAACCGCCTTTTTGGTATCAATGGTGGCGATAAAGTTCCTTATGGACTTTGTCAGGCGGCATACCTTCACGCCCTTCGGGGTCTACCGCATAGTACTCGGCGCGCTGGTGCTTCTGTACTTTATTTTTATCTGACTTGACATGGAAAAGCTGAAAATACCCTACCCCGTGATAGTCGAGGGGAAATACGACAGACAGCGCCTGCTCTCGGTTGTTGAGGCGCAGATAATCACGACAGACGGCTTCGGGATACTCAAAAAGGCCGAGCGGGCGTCGCTCATCCGCGCGCTGGCTCAAAGGAGCCGTATAATCGTTTTGACCGACAGCGACGGGGCGGGGAAGGTCATCCGCTCGCATATTTCGGGCCTTGTGCCAAAGGACAGGCTCATACAGCTATATATCCCCAAAATCCCCGGCAGGGAACGCCGAAAGCCGGCGCCCTCTGCCGAGGGGACGCTTGGCGTCGAAGGGATGGAGACCGAAATACTGCATAAGCTGTTTTTGCCCTACGCCGACCCCGGGGCGGTTGACATGATGGCGCAAAATCCGCTTTCAAAGACCGATTTTTATATCGACGGGCTCTCGGGCGGACCTGACAGTAAAAATAAGCGCGACGCGCTTGCCGAGATGCTCGGGCTGCCGGCCGGAATGTCGGCCAACGCCCTCCTTCAGGCGGTGAGGTTGCTTTGCCCGTATGAAAAATACCTTGAGCTTGTCGGGCGGGAGAAGGAATAATAAAGGTAGTTTTATTGCAGTGCATGTTAAGTAAAAATTTAAAAAACCTCTTGCATTTTTCAGACTTATATGATATAATAACCTCGCCAGAGGGATGGCCCCTTGGTCAAGCGGCTAAGACGACGCCCTCTCACGGCGTAAACATGGGTTCGATTCCCGTAGGGGTCACCAAAAAAAGCAGTCATGCGAGCATGGCTGCTTTTTTTTTATAATGTCTATCACATGAGTGAGTTTATTTATCTGAGTTATCATCAAGGGTTTTAAGTGTTACATATAACAGAGACAGGATGTTGAAGTTACAAAGCGAAAACATTTTGGTATTCTATATGTAATGTGTTGAGAGTACAAAACACAGCCGGTGCTTAGCATTTCGGCTGCATTTATTTCACCCTAAACCGCCAGAGCCTTGCCTGGTCCTCGGGGCTTGCATAACCTATGCCGACGCGGGTCAGCGCCTCATATTCGGGGCGGGCGCCGTCGTCCTCAAGCCAGAGTCCGTGCTCGGGGTCGAGCGGCAGGCGGTTGTGGGCGCGGGTGATACCGAGATATCGGGTGGCACGCCCGGGTCCGGGGGCGCCCTCAACCCCGCGAATCAGCACGGCCTCGGGATGCCCGACCGGCCCGGTAACTACATTGAAAAGGTCGTACATACCGTAGCAGAGGTAAACATAAGCCACGCCGCCCGCAGAGTACAGCACCTCGGTACGCGGAGTCCTGCCCCTGCTGGCGTGGCAGGCGGTGTCTTCCTCGCCGTAGTAGCATTCGGTCTCGGTTATCCGTGCGCGGATAATTGTATTTTGCGGGGTCCTAACACATATTATTTTGCCGAGCAGTTCTGGTGCAAGAAGCGTCGCCGGGGCAGAGAAATATTCCTTTGTGAGTACCAATTATACCTCCGAAATAACTAAAAGTGTTGCTGTATTTGTGAATAATATCGGGATTGTGACATTAAATTAGCTTCATTCAAAGCCTTATTCCCTTGAGCCGGATGAATTCCTCAACCTCTCCGGCGCTCGGCAACGAGGTATAAGCGCCGGCGCGGCTAACGGTAATCGCCCCGACGATATTTCCGAATTTGGTAGCGCGCTCGATGTCGCCTGAGCGCAGGTACTCGAGCGTGAGCGCGGCGGTAAAGGCGTCTCCGGCGGCGGTCGTGTCTACTACTTTGACATCATAGGGCGGGATGCAGTGATAGTAG
>JBMNUI010000017.1:0-33265 GCA_050946195.1 Eubacteriales bacterium | reverse complement strand
CGGCAGGCGTGCGGCGATTGTCTGCGGCCGGCACGGCGCCCGTGCCAGCGGCGCCCTCGACGACGTCATCTCGCTGCTTGAGGCAGCCGGCACAGATTACATGATATTCGACAAGGCAAAAGAAAACCCGCCGGTTGAAATGTGCCATGAAGGCGGGCGGGCTGTCTCGGCCTTCCGAGCCGACTATATTATCGGAATCGGCGGGGGCTCGGCGCTTGACTCGGCAAAAGCAATTGCCGCGTTTGCCGCGAACCCCGGTATAGACCTGCTTGATATTTATGACCCCGAAAAGCTGGCAAATCCTTCGTTGCCGCTCATTCTGATACCCACGACCGCCGGGACCGGCAGCGAAGCAAACGCCTATTCGGTCCTCACCCTGCCCGACGGGAAGCGCAAGAAAACCTTCACAAGCGAGATGTCCTGGGCGAAATATGCCTTCCTTGACCCGGACTACACACTCTCGCTGCCCCGGGCATATACTGTCAGCTGCGCGCTCGACGCCTTCGCGCACGGCATTGAGTCCTATCTCTCTCCGAAGGCCACCGGGTTTTCCTCGGCGCTGGCACTTTATGCGATGAAGCTGATTTGGAATGTCCTCTCGCGCCGCCCCGAGAGCTTCACATATGAAATGCGGGAGGATCTGCTCTATGCCTCCTGCGCTGCCGGAATTGCCATCAGCGTGACCGGCTCGGGCTTTCCCCACCCGCTCGGCTACCCGATTACCCTGCTCGACGGGGTGCCTCACGGAGCCGCCTGCGCGGTCTTTGAGGGCGACTATATCAGGTATAACCAAAAAACCGAGGCAGGCGCCCGCAAAATAAGCGAAATTGCCGCCTATCTCGGCACGACTCCGGAGACTATGGCAGAATTGCTCCCCGAGTTGTCGGGGGTGAGACTTAAGTTTACACCGAGCCAGATTGAGGAGCGCATTGAGCTGATCTGCAATGCCAAGAATTATGTGAACAGTCCGTATGTTATCACAAAGGACGAAATGTACGAAATATACAACCGTCATTTTTCGGTTAAGTGATGCTTATTTGTAAATCTGAAAGGATTAAGCCATGCTTGAGCAATTAAAAAAACAGGTATTTGAGGCCAACATGCTGCTGGCAAAGTCCGGGCTTATAATCTTTACCTGGGGCAATGTCAGCGGAATAGACCGGGAACGGGGGCTTGTGGTCATCAAGCCGTCGGGGGTAGAGTATGACAAACTCTCGCCGCTCGACCTGCCGGTTGTGGACCTTGACGGTAATATTGTCGAAGGGGAATACAAGCCCTCCTCCGACACGCCGACACACCTTGAGCTGTACAAAGCCTTTCCCAAAATTGGCGGGATTACCCACATGCATTCGCCCTACGCCACCTCATATGCCCAGGCCGGGCGCGGAATCAAGCCCTTCGGGACAACGCATGCCGATTATTTCGGGGGAGGAATCCCCTGCACCCGCAAAATGGTGCCGCACGAGATTTCAGGGGAATACGAAAAGGAGACCGGGCGCTTGATTGTCGAGACCTTTGCTGACCTCGATTATGAAGCAATATGCGGCGTGCTGGTCCACTCGCACGGCCCCTTCACCTGGGGGCGGGATGCCGTTGACTCGGTAGAAAAGTCTATAGTGCTTGAATATATCGCCCATATGGCCTTTAACACCGAACTGCTTCAGGTAGCGGTAGGTAAACCCGGCGGGATTCCGATGCAGCAGGATCTGCTTGCAAAGCACTATAACCGCAAACACGGGCCCGGTGCCTACTACGGCCAGTCGGAAAAGTGAAATAAGCCTTCCACAAATCCACGAGGTGCGGGTGTTGTCCCGCACCTCGTGGATTTTATTATTTATGTTTGAAATCGCCCCGCATTGTTGTTTCTAAACTACCCGTCACGCTTTACGCTCCGCCTATTTCCACATCCACTAATGTCTTATATCTAATGTCTAATAACTAAAACCCGTTCGGATTCAAACTCTGCCAGCGGTCGGCATCGCGGCACATATCTTCGATATCATATTCGGCACGCCAGCCGAGCAGGCGGTTGGCTTTGCCGGGGTCGGCATAACACTCATCGATATCTCCGGGGCGCCGGGGGGCAATCTGATAGGGGATGCGCTTGCCGGTGGTTTTCTCGTAAGCTTTGATAATATCTAATACCGAATATCCCCTGCCGGTCCCGATGTTAAAGCACTCGACCCCGCCATGGCCCTCTGTGTATTCGAGCGCCGAAATGTGGGCACGTGCCAGGTCGATGATATGGATATAGTCGCGCACGCCTGTGCCGTCGCGGGTGTCGTAATCGTTACCGTAAACCGGCAGATACGGCAGTCTGCCCTCGGCCACCTGTGTGATGTAGGGCATGAGGTTGCTGGGGGTCCCGCGCGGGTCCTCGCCGAGCCGCCCGCTCTTGTGGGCGCCGACCGGGTTGAAGTAACGCAGGATGACAACCGACATGGTACTGTCGGAGGCCGCAAGGTCGGTGAGTATCTGCTCGACCATCATCTTAGTCTGCCCGTAGGGGTTCACCGGCGAGAGCGGGAAATCCTCGCGGATAGGCACGCTTGCGGGCTTGCCGTAAACAGTTGCCGACGAGCTGAAAACAAAGCGCTTTACTCCATACTTTGCTATCAGCTCAAGCAGATTGAGCGTGCCTGTGACATTGTTTCTATAGTACAATAGCGGTTTCTCTACAGATTCGCCCACCGCCTTCAGTGCGGCAAAATGAATACAGGAGTCAATCCTGTTTTCCCGGAACATTGCTTCCATGCCGGGTTTGTCGAGCATATCGGCGCGATAGAATTTTATCCTTTTCCCGGTTATTTCCCTGATCCGGTCGAGCACCGCCGGCTTGCTGTTTGAAAAATTATCCATGGCAACAATGTCATATCCGGCTCCGAGCAGCTCAACAATTGTATGGGAGCCGATATACCCCGTTCCCCCGGTGATAAGTACCGCCATTATAGCCTCCTCATGCAAACTTTTCGGTTATACGAACAAATTCGTCAAATCGTGTCTCAATATCACAAACAAGCTTCAGCTGGTTGCGAGCTCTTATTAAATTGTGATCCTCATATTCGGTTCTGAAGTATACGTCGCCTTCAAGATAGTCGGCAAGAAACCTCATGCCGGTCTCAAGGGTTATTATGTATGCCCCCATCGGCAAAAGGCTGATTTCACGCTTTGTGAGCGCCCCGCCGGCTCCGCTTATAAACCCTTCGGCGAAGGCCTCGTACATATCGCTTCTGAAATACACCTTGTCAAGGTCGGCCTCGTCTTCGAGCGCGCTTGAGGCGCCGAAGCGTATGGCGTCGCCGAAGTCGTAGAGCGCCGAGCCGGGCATGACGGTGTCAAGGTCTATAATGCATACCGCCCTGCCGGTATCCTTATCTATCAATATGTTATTCAGCTTTGTGTCGTTGTGCGTGACCCGCACCGGCAGCCTGCCGGCGGCAATTTCATCGACAATAACCAAGCATTTCTCGCGCCGCCGGCGGATAAAGTCTATTTCTGCCGAGGCAATTCCCCTGCGCTCGCCCGTACATCCAGTCACGGCGCGCTCAAAGTCGGCATATCTTTTTTTGGTGTTGTGAAAGTCTGGGATGGTCTCAAAAAGGCTTTTCGCATCGTATCCGGCGAGCTTTCGCTGAAAATCCCCGAAGGCAAAGCCGACCTCTCGAAAGAGTTCGGTGCTCCCGGCAAGCTGGTATGAGACGACATTGTCGATAAATTTGTACATTCTCCAGCAGCCGCCGTCATTATCGCGGCAGAAGTGGTGCCCGTTGTGGCAGGCAATGAAGTTCAGCGTCCCCCGCTCGGGGTCCCCTCCCTCCTTTGCTATGACCCGACGCAGGTATTCGGTGACCCCGACGATATTGCTCATCAGCTGCTCGGGGTTTTTGAAAACGTAGGTATTTATTTTCTGCAGGACATACTTTGACTCCGTTCCGCCCTCGCTAAAGGTCACAAAAAACGTGCTGTTGATGTGCCCGGTCCGGCACTCCTTCCACGAGACAAGCTCGCCCTGAACGCGGAACTGCGACGTGATATTCTCAATATCCGGCCTCATTTCCACAGTCCCCTCGGGTATCTCACCCCGTCGGTCAGCTCGTCGATATTCTTCATGACGCCTTCCCGGTCCACATGATATGTCACTCCGAACCAGACCGAGTCTGTAGAGTAGACCCGGACGCTGCACTCGCCCCTGTCAAGCAGCTTTCCGATGTCTGTGGGGAGCAGCGCCTCGGCCTTTTGCGGGTTTTCGCTGTTTTTCAGGTCCCTGAGAAACTCATGGAAGCAGCCCTCAAGCTGCCCGAAAACCGCCGGGGTGAACCCCCAGAAATTCATCGAAACCACAGTGTCCTCGGGGAGTAAAACCTCCCTGCCCTCATCAAGATACACCGGGCCGGCGGATGTCCTGTATAACTTTGTCCTCTCAACAATGTTTTTGAGCATTCCTTTATCCGTCTCGCAGATACCACGGGAAACCGAGCCGTTTTCGCTTAAGGTATTGTCGAGCAAAAAGCCGACCATGCAGTACTGCGGAACCGGCCCGTCAAGGTCTGTTCTTTTCAGATGTTCGGCAACCTTGACAAAGGTGTTCGCGCCGTAAAAATCATCGGCGTTGCAGACCGCAAAATTGTCGTCTACTATATTTCTGGCGGCAAGCAGCGCCTGCGTGGTCCCCCAGGGCTTTGTCCTGCCCTCGGGAATCTCGGCCCACGAGGGGATGTCCCCGATTCTCTGGAAAGCATACTCTACCTTGATGTGCCCTTCAATGCGCCGGCCTATCGTCTCCCTGAAGGCATTGTAGTTTTCTTCTTTTATTACAAACACAACCCGGTCAAAATCGGCGCGCCTCGCGTCAAATACCGAATAGTCGATTATAAACTCGCCGTATTTGTTGATAGGCTCGAGCTGCTTCAGTCCGCCATACCTTGAACCAAGCCCTGCCGCAAGAATAACAAGTGTCATATTGCGCTCCTTCTTTCCGAATTTTCTGTGAACTTTTTGAAAAAGTTCTAAAACTTTTCAAACCACGCTGCTAATCAAGTAGCGCGTCACATCCCGTGCTCTGCTGCCATCAGCACCGACTGACTCGGAGAGGGATGCGAGATATTCGGTGGTATGTCGTGAGGTATCAAATCCCCGTCTTTTGAGCATTATGTAAAGCTGCCGTACGGCAGCTTTTATATTAACGCTTTTTCTTGATTTTGTCAACCGGAATGGTCCGAAAACCCAAATTTTCTACCATGGAATACAATCGGGACCGTATTTCAGGCAGCCGGGCTTTTCTTGCGAAGGCTAAATCTGCTTGCGCATTTTTTCTATCGCGCCCTTCTCAAGCCTTGAAACCTGTGCCTGCGAGATGCCGATTTCCTCGGCTATTTCCATTTGTGTTTTGTTTTTGTAGAACCTCATGTTGATTATAGACCGCTCGCGGTCGGTCAGCTTCTTCATGGCGTCCCGCAGGGCAATGCTCTCAAGCCAGCTCTCGTCGCTGTAATTCGAGTCGCTGAGTTGGTCTATTACATATATCGAATCGCCGTTTTCGCTGTAGACCGGCTCATAAAGCGAAATCGGCTCAATTATGGCCTCCATTGAGTGAAGTACCGCGTCCCGGTCCTCTCCGAGCTTGCCGGCGATGTCGTCGACCGAGGGCTCGCTCTCGCGCTCCCTTGTCAGCTGCTCGCGCATCTGCAGCGACCTGTAGGCCAGATCCCTCACCGAGCGGCTGATTCTAATTGAATTGTTGTCGCGCAGGTACCTGCGTATCTCGCCGATAATCATAGGAACGGCATAGGTAGAAAACTTGACATTGAGCTCGGTTTTAAAATTGTCCACCGCCTTGATAAGCCCGATGCAGCCCACCTGAAAGAGGTCGTCCATGTTGTCCCGGCGGCCGGTAAAGCGCTGAATTATGCTGAGCACAAGCCGCAGGTTGCCGTATATCAGCTCCTGCCGCGCCTGCATGTCGCCCTTTTTCGTCCTGTTTAGCAGTTCGGTCTTTTCTTCATCGGTCAGAGTTTTGAGCTTTGAAGTGTTTACCCCGCATATTTCGACTTTATTGTAATACATAAAAAATCTCCTGTCTTTGTGCTCGCTGTGTTACGAGTATTGACTGACAGGAGATTTGATTATTCATGTTTAATTTTGCCTGATTCTTCCGAGCGAAAAATGTCAGATGTGGTCGATATCCTGCGAATAAGGCTCGGGACTGACGGGAACCCACGAATCGTCAAAGTGCAAAAGGACATTCTGCGCGGCAAGCTTTTCCTGCAGAGTTTTGATGTTGATTATTGTCAGATTTTGCGTGCTGTCGAGCGAAATCGAAGCGGCAAGCCCTGCCACCTGCCCGGTAATAATTGCCGGCGGAATGACGCGGGCAACATCCCATGCGTAGCCTTCGGCGCTGATGCTCCGCCCGGCGGTAATGAGGTTGGGGTATCCCGACCTGACAAGGCAGCGGTAGGGGATTTCGTAAAGATAGTCCCGGTGATCCATGTCGCAAATGGCGCCGACAGAGTCGGGAAAATGTCGGAAAACGTCCCCGACAGTGAGAGTATAGTCGCCGCTGATGCGGCGGGTGGTACGAAACTGAGCCATGCCGGGCATGGTGACAATTGCGCGGCTCTTCCTGTCGTCGCCGCAAAGCTTCTCGAAAGCGACAAGCTGGTTTTCCCTGATGTATTCGGATATCGCGGCGGCGTCGGTCCCGTCATAGAGCGGCCGGTCCTGCGGATGGTTTGTACCGTACAGCGTGGCGTTGCCGCCGTATGTCCATTTTATGGCTTTGCCGATATCGCGTGCGGCCACCGCTTCCCCGCAGCTCTCAAGCGATATCTTGTGCATTATCATGGTGAAGTAATTCTTGCCCGTGACACAGGGCACCCCGGCGCGATACAGCACGTCGGCGTCGCCGGTTGTGTCTATCACCATACCGGCTTTATAGTAGGATTTCCCGGACTTATTCTCGACGATAAGACCCCGGCAGAAATTGCCCTCCATAACCGTGTCGGTAACAATCGTATCGTAGAGCAGGTCCACTCCGGCGTCGCAGAGCAGCTTGTTGAGCGCCAGCGCGAACATACCGGTGTCATAACGGGTTTTCAGTCGCTGTGCCGTGGGCTTCTGCGGTTCTCCTTCCTTCCAGTCGTCGGGGATTGTGTCAAAGCCGTATTTTACGGCAAGACGCATGAATTCGTCGGCCAGCCCCCGGATTATCTGCTTTCCCCGCCCGTTGCACATCGGAACGAACATGGTAATCAGCCCGAGTGTGGCAAGCCCGCCGAGCGTCACTGATTTTTCAATCAGCAAAACGCGCTTGCCCTCACGCGCGGCGGTATATGCTGCCGCAGCCCCGGCAACCCCGCCGCCGGCGACAATTATATCGTAACTCCCGCGCTCGGGAATCTCATATACTCTTGTAACAGACATTTTTTCTCACCTCGGGGTAAAGTATATCATATCACAATAAAACATTCAAGCGCGAAAGAGACCAAAAAAGAAAAACCGCACCAACGTACGGTTTTTCTCATAGATCTTAAATCTTTTCCTTGACCTTGGCTGCTTTTCCGACCCGGTCGCGGAGATAGTAGAGCTTGGCACGCCTGACCTTGCCGCGGCGGATTACTTCTACTTTTTCGACATTCGGCGAGTGAAGCGGGAAGGTCTTCTCAACACCGCAGCCGTATGAAATACGCCTTACCGTGAAGGTCTCGGATATGCTGCTGCCGCGTTTGGCGATTACGGTGCCCTCAAACAGCTGGATTCTCTGTCTGTTGCCTTCTCTTATCCGGTTGTGCACACGGACCGTGTCGCCGATATTAAATTCCGGCAGGTCTTTTTTGAGTTGCTCATTTTTTAAAGCCTCTATCCTGTTCATTTCGGCCCTCCTTGATAACTGCTGATAAACGGCGGGCATTCTTGCAGAGCTGGCAGCGGACTGCCCGCATTGTTTAACAATACCATATTTTTAGCGCAACACGGGTATTATATCACAGCCCCGGAAATTATGCAATAGTTTTTTGCATAATTGGTGAATATTTTGTCTGGTGTGCAGTGTATTCCCCCGCCCGCCTCGTTTTCTTTGTGGGGCTCTTCCCCACACCTCGCTTTTTCCCGAGGGCGCTGCCCCCGAACCCCCGTTCAAGGAACTTTTGCAAAAGTTCCTTTAGAATCTTCAAACAACTTTAAACCTGTTTCGATAGTATACCAGTGAGCAGAAAGACGTTTAAAAGAGCCATGCTAAAAGTAAAACATGGCTCTCTGGTGCCGGTGGCGGGGGTCGAACCCGCACGGTATCGCTACCACTGGATTTTGAGTCCAGCACGTCTGCCAATTCCATCACACCGGCATATTTCGCGGAAATTTATTCTCGGGCACAACACGGCCATGAAAAATAACCGACGCGCATATTATAACACAACATATCGCGCAAAGTCAACAGTGATTTGCGCTTTTGACGCCCTAGCCTTTCCCTGTATCTCACCAATTATTTTTTACTGAATACAATTTATTATAGAACACACCACCGGAGGTTTCACATGGTCATAAGCAGCGGGAAAATGGGCGGGGTTTCGTGTGTCGGGTACTTAATCATACGCACAACCACCGCGCGCTCCGCCGTGCCGGTCTCCGGCGCGACCGTCACCATAAAGGGCGTCGAGCCTGAATTGTCCGAGATACACTTAACCCTCAAAACCGACCATGACGGCATGACCGAAAAGGTCGCCCTGCCCTGCCCCCCGAAAACCGTCCGACCTGTCATCGGGCAGAGGCTCTACAGCCTTTACGATGTATATGTGCATGCCGAGGGCTATGTCCCGCGCAGCTGCATCGGCATACCGATTTTTGACGGGATAACGTCATACCAGACAATAGATTTGGTTGCGACTCACAATGACCTGTCTCTTTGAGAACCCTCAGATTTTCCCGTCCTCGGACAATGGCTTAATATCACAAATATACAAAAACACCGAATCAAGCAAGTGTTTTTATTAAAGTCTGAAGTCCTCTCGGCTTTTCACCAAAAAGCGAAGTACCCCGGATAGGTTCTCCAGAAGCTGACGAGCAAGAGCGACCTGCCCGACAATGAATATTCGCAACATGTTAAGTTTATAATAGCTATATTAGCCGTCACCCATGGGGAGGATATAGCTGTGTCGAGCAGATTTACGCAGAAAGCGCAGAATTCTCTTAACCGGGCGATGCAGTGCGCCAGAGAACTGGGGCACACGTATATAGGATCCGAGCATTTGCTCCTCGGGCTTGCCGGGGAGAGCGACAGTATTGCCGCAAAGCTGCTTGCCGGTCGCGGAATAACCCCCGCCAAACTCAGGCAGACCATTGCCGACTGGGCGGGTACCGGCGTCCCGACCACACTCTCCCCCTCGGACATGACGCCGAAGGTTAAAAACATCATCGAGACCTCGGCGCAGGAGTCGATAAAAAACGGCCAAAGCTACATTGGAACCGAGCACCTGCTCGCCGCGCTGCTCGCCGAAACCGACTGCATGGCTATCAGGATTCTCTCGGCCTGCGGGGTATCTGTCACCGAGCTAAAAAAGGAGCTTGGCAATTTTCTTGAGACAATTCCGGGAAAGAACGTTTTAAGGGAGCAAAGGGGGCGCAACAACCTGCGGCAAGCCTTGCCGGGCGCGCCTACCATATCAAACTACGGGCGCAACCTTACCCAGCTCGCCCGGCTTGGGTTGCTTGACCCGATTATTGGCCGTGAACGCGAGACAATGCGCGTCATTCAAATCCTCTCGAGGCGCACAAAGAACAATCCCTGCCTTATCGGGGAGCCGGGCGTGGGCAAAACCGCGGTGGTCGAGGGGCTGGCACAGAAAATCGCCGACGGCCGGGTGCCTGAAAATCTAAGGGACAAGGTGATTGTCACGCTCGACATTCCGGCCATGATTGCCGGCGCCAAGTACCGCGGCGAGTTTGAAGAGCGGATGAAAAATGTCTGGGAGGAGGTCAGAAAGAACGACTCCATCATACTTTTCATCGATGAAATCCACACAATAATCGGCGCGGGGGCCGCCGAGGGCGCGGTTGACGCAGCAAATATAATCAAGCCGGCGCTCTCCCGAAGCGAGCTTCAGGTCATCGGGGCAACCACTCTTACCGAATACCGCAAGCATATCGAAAAGGACGCCGCCCTCGAGCGTAGATTCCAGCCGGTGATGGTGGGCGAACCTACTGCCGAGGAAACAATTGCAATCCTGCGCGGCCTGCGCGACAAATACGAAGCCCATCACAAACTGTCGATATCCGACGAGGCCATCGAGGCGGCGGTTAGGCTCTCCCAGCGCTATATTACCGACCGATTTCTGCCTGATAAGGCCATAGACTTAATAGACGAGGCGGCCTCGGCCTGCCGGATAGCCGCTTTCTCCGCCCCGCCGGCGCTTGCCGCGGTTAAAGAGCGGCTGGCAAGCATCGTCAGTGAAAAGGAGGAGGCAATAATCTCCCAGAATTTCGAAAAGGCCGCCGCGCTCCGGGACGAGGAACTGAAACTCACGCGACGTCTTGACGAGGAAAAAAAGTTCTGGGAGGTCGAGTACCCCGAAAACATCCCGACAGTCACCGCTGAGGACATCGAAAGGACCCTGACCCAGTGGACCGGCATACCCGTCTCACATACCGACGAGGCCGAAAACCAGCGGATACTGGAGCTTGACAAAAGGCTAAAGGAGCGGATAATCGGTCAGGACGCGGCCAACGAAAAGATTGCCGCCGCAATCAGGCGGGGCCGCAGCGGCCTAAAGGATCCTCGGCGGCCGGCAGGCTCCTTTCTTTTCTGCGGCAGGACCGGCGTCGGCAAAACCGAACTGGCGCGCGCCGTCTCCGAGGAGGTATTCGGAAAGGACAATTTCATCCGCTTTGATATGTCCGAGTACATGGAAAAGCACAGCATATCAAAGCTTATCGGCTCGCCTCCGGGCTATGTGGGCTATGACGAGGGCGGAAGATTGACCGAGAGCGTGCGCCGGCACCCCTATTCGGTCGTGCTCTTTGACGAAATCGAGAAGGCTCACCCCGATATCTTCAATATCCTCCTTCAGATTCTCGACAACGGCAGGCTGACCGACTCCCAGGGGCGGACCACCGACTTCAGAAATACCATAATCATCCTGACGTCAAATATCGGATTCTCTGCCCGGGGTAAGACCAATCAGCTCGGCTTCGGCAGCCCGCAGGTGGCGGAGCGCGAGGACGAGGACGAAAGGCAGGTGATACGGGCGGTCAGCGAAGCCTTCAGACCCGAATTCCTAAACCGGCTCGACGAGATAATCGTATTCAAGCCGCTCTCAAACAACGATATAAAGCAGATAACCTTCCTGACCCTGCGCGAGGTGGCAGACCGGGCGAGAGCGCTCGGTATTGATGTTGAGTTTTCGGATTCCGCAATAGAGCTGATTTCAAAAAAGGGTTACAGCCGCCAGTATGGGGCGCGGAACCTGCGTCGCACAGTGGTGGTCATGGTAGAGGACCGGCTCTCCTCAATGATTCTCGAAGGTAAAATAAAGTCGGGCGACAGTGTGATAGTCAGCACCGGCGCCGGCGACGAAATTGCCGTTCTGATAAACCAAAAACAGGCCTGACGCACACCACGCAGGCCTGTTTTTTCTTCGGGGGCTCTGCCCCCGGACCCCCGCTTAAGACCCTTTTTGAGAAAAGTGTCTTAAGGATCCCCAAAAACTTCCATAACCTAAATATAGTGGCGCGGGTCCGACATCCTGCGCCCGGCTGCCATTAGCTCACCGAACGGCTGATTCCCATTGATGTTAACAGGACCCCACATTCGACACCATTCGGCTTAGTCAATAACCCCGCTAAACTGCTGCATCATTATTATATTCTACGCGCGGCGGCAAAAGGAAGGGGGTTCTCAGGGCGGAAACCCTTAGGTTTCCCCCTGAGCCCATACAGCAGCCGGTGCGGTTTAAACCGCACCGGCTGCGCATCATTACTCCCCTATTATTGCCTTCAAATCAAGCAGCGATATTATGTAATGCTCCGCCTTGCAGTCCGGGTAATACCCACCGGGATCAAAAAGACATCCGTCAATCCCTGCGGCCTGTGCCGCCTCAATATCTATATCGCGGTCGCCGATCATCAGCGTGCGGCTGCGATCAATCCCGCAGGTCTTTACAATAAAGTTCAGCGCATCGGGCGCCGGCTTGCGCGGAAATTTGTATGTCGTGCTCTCAAGGATAAAATCAAAGCAGTCCAATATCCCCATTTTGCAAAGCAAATCATACACGATTCTGCCGGTGTGGGTGTAGAGGTAGTTCTTCTTCCCCCGCGCCTTTGCATACCGCAGAATTTCAGGCGCCTCCGGAAATGCTTTCTGCTCAGCCAGCGCCATTTCTTTCCATATGCTGTGAAATTCCTCGCTATGGCCGTCAAGGCCGTAAAACTTCAGCGCATGACCCACCGAGACTTTGAGCCGGCTGTACGCTGTGTTATAGTCGGTCTGTCTGCCACGCCTTGCGAGCAGCTCAATCAGCGCCCGGGTGAAGACCGGATAGGTGTCGGATATTGTCCCGTCAAAATCGTAGATTAAAAAATCGTACATTTTATTTCCTTTTACTCTGTTTTTTTATTCTTTTGACTTCTTCCTGCTCGGGATTTGTAGGTGCCAGCACACGTGAGAGGCCGATGTTTTTGGTTCCGAAAATGTAGCTTATCGTTGAAACCAAAAGTGCCGGCAGGATAATCAAAAAATAGGACCACCACGCATCATTGAGGGGCAGATCGACAAGCTCGCCGTCCACAATTCCGGTCTTATACTTTATTGTCATAATACCGGCATACATCCCCTGCAGCATAATGGCAACAGCGCCGAATGGCTTTATGAAGGCGGCCAGCACAGCCAGAACAAAGTTGAGCGAGTTTGCAAGCAGCGACATATAAAGCCCGGTCAGCGGCCTTGCACGCTTCCTGCCGTGCTCGACTCTTATTCCGTCCTTCGCGCCTATCTCCCAGGTCATGTAATAGATGAGAAACAGGTAAAATACAACCGAGAAAACACTCGATAGGACCTGCCCGGTGTGGTTCTCGGCCAAGCCAAAGGACAGCGCCAGCACCAGCCCCAGTAGTGCGATTGCGAATTGGTTTAAAAACATTTTAAACGAGTAGTAGGAGTATTCCTTGAAAAATTCCTTCATATCCTCACCCTGCCGCCGAAATGACGGTATGCGTTATTAAGGCTTTATCCGCGGGATTTTTTGTACACATCCCCATTATACCCGGTTTGACCTACTTTTGCAATACCGGCGCGGCGAAAAGTTTACATTTCAGCAATCAATTGGGCACCCGGATGTTGTATAATGATTATACAAAATTAAAGGGAGGGCGCCGCATGGAGGCAATTTACTCCGATTCTGATAAAAAACTACTGTCTGACATACTGCTTGAGTTTTCATCCTATAAAACCGTCATTCAGGGCTGCTCGGTCAAAACCGTCAAGGAATACCTGCTCGACCTTTCCATCTTCGCGCGGTTTATTATGGCTAAGCGATCGGGCATATCCCCCGAATCCGATGAGTTTGACAAAATCGACATTTCCAAAGCCGACGCGGAGTTTTTTAAATCAATAAAGACGCCCGAGATATACGAATTTCTGCTCTATGCCGGGACTGTCAGAAAAAACATGTGGGCGGCAAAGGCCCGCAAGCTCTCGGCGATAAAGGCGCTCTACAAATTCATGACCACAAAGAAAAACATGCAGTTTGAAAACCCGGCAATCAGTATCGAGTCGCCCAAGCCCAAAAAAGCACTGCCCAAGTTTCTGACGCTCGACGAGTCGATATCCCTGCTTGAGGCGATACAAAACGATAAAGAATCCAAAACAAGGCTGCGGGACTTCGCAATTGTGACTTTGTTTCTCAACTGCGGGATGCGGCTCTCCGAGCTTGTGGGCATCAACCTCCACGATTTGGACCGCGAACTGCGCTCGCTGCGGGTTGTCGGCAAAGGCAACAAAGAGCGGATTGTTTATCTGAACACCGCCTGCAAAGAGGCGCTACTCGAATACCTTAAGTGGCGGCTTGCAGAGGACCGCACAAGACTTGCGACCAAGGCGCTCTTTCTGAGCAACCGCAACCAGCGCATCAGCATCAAGACTGTTCAGTGGATGGTCTATAAGTACCTCAACGCCGCCGGGCTGGGCTCAAAGCGTTATTCTGTACATAAGCTGCGCCACACTGCTGCCACGCTGATGTACCAGTCGGGTGAGGTAGACGTCCGCGTGCTCAAGGACATTTTAGGCCACGAGCAGCTCAACACCACCCAGATATACACGCATGTCAGCAACGCCGCAATGTCCGAGGCGATGGAGAAAAATCCGCTGGCGCATATCAGCATCGGGCACAAAGAAAAGCAAAAAGACTGATATTTTCTCCGGCATCTTCAAATTTCGCGCATTATATGATATAATTAAACAGAAAAACACTGAAAGGATGCCGTACAGCGGCAGCAAAAATGGATTTAACGAATTTCAGCCTGCTCTACCCCGATGTCGAGTCCCAAAGGGTTCATCTCAGCGGGGTCGGCACACCGAACATAGATATGCATGTGCTCGACGAGTTCGGGCTGCTTGATTTTCTTGACCTGAAGAACTCAAGGCTCTCGGATTACTTCACCAGCGACCCCGCCGTCATGAGGTACCGGATGGATGCCTTCGACGACATGCTGAGAAACCCGGTTATATCCAAAACTCTGAACCACCTGGTCCCGATAATCAGCGATATATTTGAGCTGCGCCGGCTTGAGGAGGACAGCGACGGCGGCGAGACCACCTCATATCTGTCAAGCCTGACCGAGATTGAGCTTTACATCTCAAGTGTCGAGACGCTTCACTCCGGCCTGGCGCAGGTGCGGCATAACCTAAAAAGCCGCGCCTTCACAACCCTTGCCGACCGGATTATAGAACTGGCCGAGAGCGACTATTACATGGAGCTCAACGAAAAGCTCAATGCCCTCACCGCCCGCGTGAGGGATATAAAGAGCATTACCATCGGCGTCAACCTTGACGCGCAGCTCCGCCCGGCAGAGGCCGGGGTGCTCTCAATCAACCCCGAGCCCTTCCGCTCGGGCGACGTGCTTGAAAAAATCCTCAGGATGAACTTCAAGGACGACGAGTACACATGTATAGCAAACCTCGTTCCGTTCGGAAAGAAGCAGACCGAAAACCAGAAAATGGCCCTCAAGCTGGCCTTCAATTCGGCAATCAATGAGGTTTATAAATCCTCGCTGCGGTCATGGAAGAAGATAGTGCAGGAATATGTGCTGTCAAACACCGATTTTCTGCTCAATCTGATGCCCGAAATCGAGTTTTTCGTCAAGGGCACCGCTTTCATGCAGAAGCTGCTTGACCGTGGCTGCAAGCTCTGCAGACCCGACATAGCTCCTGCCGGCGAGCGTGTTTTTGTGGCAAAGGGGCTGTATAATCCCTGTGTTGCGCTCAAAATTGAAGGGGAAATTATCTCAAACGACGCCGAATTCGACGACAGGTCGCGGATTTTTGTGCTGACCGGACCCAACCGGGGCGGAAAATCGGTCCATACCTGTGCGGTGGGACTGGCGCAGGCCATGATGCAGCTCGGCATGTTTGTTCCGGCCGAGAGCGCCAGAATAAGCCCGGCCGACGCCATATTTACCCACTTCACCACCGGCGCCGACGACACCATCGACAAGGGGCGGCTTGGCGAGGAATGTTCGCGTATGCGCGACATATTCGACAAGGTGACACCGCTGAGCTTTGTGCTTCTCGACGAGTCCTTCTCCTCAACCGGCGCCTATGAGGCGGCTTATATCGCCGCCGAGGTTCTCGCGGCCTTCAGCCGGGTGCAGTGCCGCTGCCTCTTCTCAACCCACCTGCATGAGCTTGCCGCGCGCATCGACGAAATAAACGCCCGAGCCAAGGCCGACGGCGGCAGCTTTATCGACACCCTCGTGGCCGGCATTGAGGGCGAGGGAAAGCGCTCATTCAAAATATACCGCGCCAAGCCCGCCGGCAAGAGCTACGCCCGCGATATCGCCGAAAAATACGGGCTGACATACGAGGAAATTATCAAGCGCTTTGTATAATATAATAGTGTGGGGCTCTACCCCACACGCTTTTTTTGGGGGCGCTTCCCCGCACGCTGCTTTTTTCAGGAGCTCCGCCCCCGAACCCCCGCTTAAGGAACTTCTTTGAAAAAAGTTCCTTAAGAATCTTAAAAAAACTTCTTCACTACACCTCATCCCTGCCGAACTTTATCATTTATGTTCGCTTTGTCCGCGGCATAGGAAGGAGGTTCTCAGGGCGGAAACCTAAGGTTTCTACCTGAGCGTGTTTCTTTGGTTCGTTTCTTTGCACGGTCAAAGAAATGAATAAGAACTAAAGTCTAATGAAAAACACCCGGCGTGAAATTCACGTCGGGTGCTTTTGTACATCATATAACATCAATAAAAGAGTTTTTCAGACAAATAATTCTTCAGTTGTGATATAGGGATCCTCTCCTGCTGCATTGTATCGCGATCGCGCACGGTCACGCAGCCGTCGGTCTGCGAATCAAAATCATATGTCACACAGAAGGGCGTGCCGATTTCATCCTGCCGGCGGTATCTCTTGCCTATCGAGCCGCTCTCGTCATACTCCACCGTAAAGTAGCGCGACAGCTCGTCGGCTATCGGCTCGGTGGCCTCGCCGAGCTTCTTTGAGAGCGGAAGCACCGCCACCTTGACCGGCGCCAGGAAGGGATGCAGCCGCAGCACAACCCGGATGTCGTTTTTCTCGGCGTCAACAACCTCCTCGTCGTAGGCATCCACCAAGAAGGCCAGCACCGCGCGCTCAACACCGAGCGAAGGCTCGATGACATACGGTATATATTTCGAGCCGTCGTCGGGGTCGAAATACTCAAGCGACTCCCCGCTGTGCTCCATATGGCGTCCGAGGTCGTAGTCTGTCCTGTCGGCGATACCCCAAAGCTCGCCCCAGCCGAAGGGGAAGAGATACTCAAAGTCGGTGGTCGCCTTCGAGTAAAAGCTAAGCTCCTCAGGGCTGTGGTCGCGCAGACGGAGGTTTTCTTTTTTCATGCCTAGCCCGAGTAGGAACTGCTCGCAAAAGCTGCGCCAGTATTCAAACCACTCAAGGTCGGTGCCGGGCTTGCAGAAGAACTCGAGCTCCATCTGCTCAAATTCCCGGGTGCGGAAAATGAAGTTGCCGGGGGTAATCTCATTGCGGAAGGCCTTGCCTATCTGGCAGACGCCGAAGGGCAGCTTTTTCCGGGTGGTCCTCTGAATGTTCTTGAAATTGACAAAAATCCCCTGCGCAGTCTCGGGCCGCAGGTAAAGCTCGGAACTCGAGTCTTCGGTAACCCCCTGATAGGTCTTGAACATCAGATTAAACTTGCGGATGTCGGTAAAGTCCTTGCCACCGCAGTCGGGGCAGGTAATTCCCTTCTCTTTTATATAGGCGGCAAGCCGCTCGTTGGGCCAGCCGGCGGAGTTGACGTCAAGGTTGTTCGCCAGGGCGTAGTCCTCAATGAGCTTGTCGGCTCTGTGGCGGGTCTTGCAGGACTTGCAGTCCATGAGCGGGTCGGAAAAGCCGCCGACATGCCCCGAAGCCACCCAGGTCTCGGGGTTCATGATAATCGCGCTGTCAAGCCCGACATTGTATTTGCATTCCTGAACGAACTTTTTCCACCACGCCCGCTTGATGTTGTTTTTAAGTTCGACACCCAGAGGTCCGAAGTCCCACGAGTTGGCGAGCCCGCCGTAAATCTCAGACCCCGGGTAGACAAAGCCCCGGTTTTTGCACAGGGCCACAATCTTGTCCATTGTTTTTGCTTGGTTGTCCATCAGTATTACTCCTTGTATGCGATGAAGTCAATTATAGAGCATGTAAGGTTTTAAATCAAGTATTATTTCCCCGCCGCGCTGATATTTCTGACAAGAACCGCCGGCGAGGCGAACACCGTGAAGCCCGTCGGGATGCCGTATTCGACCTTATTCCCCACGTGAGTGATGCTGCGCAACAGCCCGTAGAAGTTCCCGGCAATCGTAAAGGACTTTATCGGCCGCCCGCGCCGTCCGCCCTCAACCAGAAAGCCCGCACATTCGACCGAGAAATCCCCGGTTGCATGGTTTGCGCCGGCGTGCAGTCCCTTAATCTCGGTGACATATAGTCCGTCCGAGACCATTTCAAAAAGCTGCTCAAGGCTGTACTCCCCCGGTCTGATTGAAAAGCAGAAGGGGCTTATGCCGACCGTGCTGGCATAGTTGCCCTTGCTGGCGTTTCCGGTGCTCTCTACCCCGGCTTTTTTAGCGTTTGTGAGGTCATACAAAAGGGTTTTCAAAACGCCCTTTTCAATGACATTCTTCGTATAGACCGCCACGCCTTCGGCGTCAAAGGTGGTCTGCATGGGGCAGTTCGGGTCGAAGGGGTCGTCGGTGATTGTGATACAGGGAGAGGCAACTTCGCATCCCTCTTTGCCGGCCAGCAGCGAGAGCCCGAGCCGGGCACTCTTGCCCGAAAAGACAGACGAAAAAGCGGCAAGCAGACTCTGCATCTGGCGGCCATCGATTATCACGTCGTATTTGCCGCTATCGATCTCGCCGGCACCAATCTTGGCCAGCGCTCCGGCAACCGCTCTCTCGGAAAGCGGCAGCAGCCTGTCAAGTTCGCAGCCGAGCGTGAAGTCGTAATCATCTGCCGACTCCCCGTCCACCTTTACCACCGCCCGGGTGTACCCGCTGGTCGCCCCGGCGGTGTTTTTGAGGTTCAGCCCCATTGAGTTGCAGATCCTTGTCTCGGTCTCAAATGCAAATACCTGAGACTGTGTCCCGTCGGCCACATAATTGCTTTTGGCATAGGTGTTGCGCTGAAGCGCCAATGCGTTGTTCTTGAGCAGCGCGGCGTCGGGAAATACGTCGGCCTCTCTTGTCTTCTGCCCGTACTTCGGCGAGCCGGGGTAAATGAATACCTCGTCATCGTTTTCTATCTGCTTTGAATTCTCAAGCGCACGGATGACAAGCTCGCGCATCTCTCCGGAGTTCATCAGCTCGGTTGCGGCATATCCCATGCGTCCGCCCATGATACAGCGAAAGCAGATTCCGCCCGACACGCCGAAGGAAAAACCGCTTAACTCTTCGCCGAGCGTCTCGGCCGAGGCATCCCTTATCAATTGATAGTAAATTTCATACTGTTCAATCCCGGCGGCTGCTGCCGCCTTGATTAGCTCGGCCTTAAGTTCTTCAAAATCAATCATTGAGTGCTCCGTCCTTGCTCCAAATTCTCATCTTCCTCCGACCGTAAGCCCGGTCACGCGGATGAGCGGCTGACCGACCCCGACCGGAACCGAGCCGCTCCTCGAGCCGCACATGCCCTCACCGCAGGCCTGATTCTGTCCCACCATGTCGATGTTCTCAAGTATCTGTGAGCCGGTTCCGATGAGAGAAGCGCCTCTGACCGCTTCGCAGATTCTGCCGTTCCGAATCATGTATCCCTCGCGCACCGAGAAGTTGAAGGCCCCGGTGAGCGGGTTGACCGAGCCGCCGCCCATCTCCTTTGCATACAGGCCGTACTCGATTGAGGCGATTATATCTTCGTTTCTGTCGGGGCCGTTGAGAATGAAGGTATTTGTCATTCTTGAGGTCGGCTCAAAGGAGTAATTCTCTCGGCGGCTGTTGCCCGTTACCGGCAGCCCCATCCGGCGGGACCCCAGCCGGTCTATCATGTAGCTTTTCAGCACGCCGTTTTCAATGAGAACATTGCGTCGCGCCGGGTTACCCTCGTCGTCGATGTTCATTGAGCCCCAGCCATTGGGTATGGTACCGTCGTCGACAACCGTCACCTTTTCGTTTGCAATTTTCTGCCCGAGCTTCCCGGCCATCTGCGAGGCGCCGATCGCAACCGATGTGGCCTCAAGCGAGTGCCCGCAGGCTTCATGGAAAAGCACCCCGCCGAAGCCGCCCTCAATCGCTACCGTCATCTTCCCGGCACGGCAGTATACGGCTTCCAGGTTGGTAATCGCCTGCTCGGCGGCCCTGCGGCCTACCTCCTCGGGCATGCACTCCTCGAAAAACTCAAGTCCCATATGGGCGCCGGGCGCGGCCGAGCCGGTCTGGTTTTCGGTGCCGTCGGAAGCTACGGCGCTTATGGCAATGCGGGTCCTGACACTTCTGTCGGTTATATAAAGCCCCTCGCTGTTGGCAATGAGGATATTCCGGTCCTTGGTCATAAGCTGTCCCTGAACCTGAATTATCCGCTTATCGTAACCGGCCGTCGCCTGACAGCCGGCCTTGAGCAGATCGGCGGCAAAGCCGGTGAGCGAATCGGAGGGAACAATCCTTACCGGATGAATATTCGGCGCGATGCGCTCGCTGAGCACTATATTCTGCTCAGCCCTGCCCTCTCCGATGGCTTCGGCCACCGAGGCGGCGCAGAGCATCAGCCCCTCTTCGGTTATATCGGTGGTCGAGGCATAAACCGTCCTTACTCCAAGGAACGCCCGAATACCAACCCCCGATATCGTGTTGTCGTATATGGATTCAATCTTGGAGTCGACATAATTAATAGCCGAGGAATGAGACCTCTCGGCGAATATCTCTACAAAGTCCGCACCGCCTGACATGGCGCGCAAAAGAACTCTTTCAAGCAGGCGTCTGTTCAGCATTTATTCGGCCGTCCTTGCATCAGTCCAAATTTTCTTGTTTATGTACATAACCCTCCATAACCCGTTTTCAAAACGGAGCTTGGTCACCGAGCAGTTGCCAATACTGAGCAAAGGAGTGTAAAGCTTAATTTGAAGTATAACATGCAGAATTGCGAATATCACACCGCCGTGGGTCAATACGGCAACACTATTTGATTCGGTATCCTTCTCAAGGTCGGATAGGAAGGCGGCAGCCCTTGAGACAAGCGACTCGCTGCTCTCGCCGCCGTAAGCCGTATAGTCCAGTTTATGGGCATTTTCAAGGAACTCATCCCCGTAGATTTTTATAAGGTCGTCGCGCTTTTGACCCACCAATACGGTGTTGTTAAGCTCGCGCAGCCGCACGTCGTATTCTATGTTTTCCCTGCCCTCAAAAACAATCGAGCAGGTCTGCCGGGCGCGGTAGAGGTCGCTGCAGATTATCCGGTCGAGCTTTTTTTCGGCAAAATACCCTTTGAGGCTCTCTGCCTGTTTTATTCCCTTTTCGGTCAGTCCGAAGTTGCCCCAGCCCTGAACTACTCTGTCGCGATTGCTTTCTGTCTGTCCGTGTCTTATCACATAAACTATCATTTTGGGTGCTAATCCTTTATCCTTTCAGTTAATGATACTCTGTATTTGCGGTAAAAATCCTCAAAGCAGCCGTCTTCAATCGCATCCCTGATTTTTTGCATGAACTCGTTGTAAAAATACAGGTTGTGAAGCACGGCCAGCCTCATTCCTAGTACTTCTTTGGCTTTTATCAGGTGGCGCAGGTATGCGCGGCTGTGGTTTTGGCAGGTGGGGCAGCCGCAGCCCTCGCCCGGCGGGCGCGGGTCGCGCGCGTATTTTTCGTTGAAAAGATTGAGCTTTCCCTGCCAGGTAAACAGGGTGCCGTGGCGCGCGTTGCGTGCAGGCAGGACGCAGTCAAAGAAGTCAATCCCGAGTCTCACCGCCTCGAGTATGTCGGCCGGCGTCCCGACTCCCATTAAGTACCTTGGCTTGTTTTGCGGCATATACGGCTCGACAATGTCAATTATACGGTACATTTCTTCTGCCTGCTCCCCCACCGCAAGGCCGCCTATGGCATAGCCCGCAAGGTCAAACCTGACAATGCTCTCCATGTGGCGGATTCGCAGGTCCTCATATGTGCCGCCCTGATTTATTCCGAAAAGAAGTTGTTGTTTGTTGATTGTCTCGGGCAGCGAGTTCAGCCGCTCGAGCTCGTCGCGGCAGCGCTCAAGCCAGAGGGTGGTCCGTCGGCAGGCCTTTTCGACATATACATACGGAGCGGGGTTCCCGACACACTCGTCGAAGGCCATAGCGATTGTGGAGGCGAGGTTTGACTGAATCCTCATGCTCTCCTCAGGACCCATGAAAATCAGCCGACCGTCTATATGCGACGAAAAATACACCCCGTCGTCGGTGATTTTCCGCAGCTTTGCCAGCGAGTAGACCTGAAAGCCGCCGCTGTCGGTCAGCACCGGCCGCGGCCAGTTCATAAAGGACCGCACGCCGCCAAGCTCGCGAATCAGCTCGTCGCCGGGGCGCAGGTGCAGGTGGTAGGTGTTTGAGAGCTGGACCTGACAGCCTGCCTCGGCAAGTTCGCGCGAGGACACCCCGCCCTTTATCGCGGCGGCGGTGCCGACGTTCATAAAAACCGGAGTCTCGATATCCCCGTGTACGGTATGGAACCTGCCACGTCTGGCGCGGCCTTCGGTTTTAAGTATCTCAAACATCGGTTTGCTCCCTTTCAGGTGCGCCCGAACTGCCTGTCGAGCGAGCTTTTGGTTATTTCCAGCGCCACCGGCCGCCCGTGCGGGCAGAATGTGATGTCGGGCAGCGCCATGAGCTGGTCGACCAGCCACCTGATATGCTCGGGTCCGTATTCGCGCCCGGCTTTTATCGCCGCCTTGCAGGCGGCCTGATAGAGCGCTTTCTCAAAGAGGATGTCGCGAGTCAACCCGGGTGTGCCGGTCCCGTTTCTTATCTGGTCGGCGATGGTCATGAAGATGTCGGGGACCGCCGAGAGCTCCACGGCATCCGGGAGGGCGGTTACCGTGAAGGTGTATTTTTCGGCAGTGAAACTAAACCCGAGACTCTCGATTTCCTCACGGTATTCAAGCAGCGTCAGTGTCTCCTCGCTGGTCAGCATGAACTCAAGCGGCGGCATTATGGTCTGCGAACATATGCCGGCGCTCTTAATGCCGGCCTTGAGCTTCTCAAAGATTATCCGCTCGTGCGCGGCGTGCTTGTCGACAAGCAGCATTTTATCGCCGATGTCGACAATTACATACGAGTTGAATGCCTCGCCGACAATCCTGTAGCTCTGTACCGGTAGCCGCAGCTCTGCTTCTGCCTCGTCAGCCGGTTGCTCGGACTCTTGAGCAGCGCCAGCATTACCGCCCGTCCCGGATTCGTTGTCCTTTTCATCCACAGGTGTCTTGCCCGGCTCATATCTTATTTTTTCATCTTCGGTGTCTCTGAATTCCTCAATGTAGTCCTCGGCAGTCAAAATTTGTTTTCGGGCCGATGCGGCATCAGGCTGTCCGGCGGGGGCGGCTATATCGGCCGGCTGAGCGGCGCCGCTTTCTTCTGTTGCTTGCCCGGCTGCCTGCTGCACTGTGTAATTGTCGCCGGCAGCCTCACTCTGCTCGTGTCGGACAGGTACAGGCTCAACTACTGCCGCGCAGCCCTCACCGCTTTTCTGCGGAGCCTTATCACTATTCCCGGGTGCAAACGCCCGTCGGTATTCCTCGTAGGTTATGCCGCCGAGTTTTGCGGGGTCGAGCCCCGGACGGGTCGTGTTGTGCTCAAGTGTGCTTTTAATCGCGTAGTAGACCGCCTCAAACACCGGCTTTTCGTTTGAAAACTTGACCTCAAGCTTTGCCGGGTGAACGTTGACGTCGACTGCCCGCGGGTTTAACTCAACAAAAAGTACGCAAACCGGGAATTTTTCTGGCGCAATATACGAGCAATAAGCCTGCTCGAGTGCTGCGGCAATTGTCTTGCTCTTGACGTAGCGCCGGTTTATAAAGAAATTCTGCCAGTTGCGGGTTGGCTTGCAGTTGTCCGACCGGCCGGTGTAGCCGGTTACCTTGATGCCCTCGTATTCGTAGTTCACCTCAAGCAGGCCGAGAGCAAACTGCCGCCCGAAGAGCGCGTATATGGTATTGAGGAGCACCCCGTCGCCGGGGGGCTCTGCTCTTATTGTCCCGTCTACGATGAAATGGACCGCCACCTCGGGATGGGAGAGCGCGATTTTCTCAACCGCTGCGGTGACCGCCGCCGTCTCGGTTATATCCCTTTTGAGGAACTTCCGCCTTGCCGGAACATTGTAAAAAAGGTTTTCGACAATAACTGTTGTTCCCTCGGAACAGCCGCGCTCAAAGACCCCGAGTATATCCCCGCCCGAGACCTCGACGGTGGCTCCGATTGCCTCTCCCCTCACCCGGGAGATGATGCGAAGGTCGGATACCGCGGCTATTGCGGCCAGCGCCTCACCGCGGAAGCCCAGCGACATAATGCAATCAAGGTCCTCGGCCTCCTTGATTTTGCTTGTGGCGTGCCGGCGGACGGCTACCGGCAGGTCGTTCTTCTCAATCCCGCCCCCGTTGTCGGAGACGCGGATGAAGGTTGTCCCGCCGTTCTGTATTTCGACGGTTATGCGGTCGGCACCGGCATCTATTGAGTTTTCCATCAGTTCCTTGACGACCGAGGCCGGTCTGTCGACCACCTCGCCGGCGGCTATCAGGTTTGCAACCTCAAATGACAATATATTTATCTTGCCCATAAGTCAAAAAATCCTTTTATGAGGGAGGCATCTCATGCGAAGTTATTTTAATCGCTTTTGCAGGTTGTAGAGCAGCGTCATGGCCTCATAGGGCGAGAGAGTGTTCAGGTCGATTTCCCTGAGTTCCTCTATAACCTGCTCGTTTATCATGTCGTCAATGCTGATGCCCGTCTCGTCCCGCTCGGGCTGTTGCTGCCCGGAAACACCGGCTTCCTTTACCGCGCGGGAGGCCGCCTCGACCATGAGCAGCACCTCGCGGGCTCTCTTTATCACTTCGTTGGGTACGCCGGCGAGTTTGGCCACCTCGATGCCGTAGCTGTCGTCTGTCGAGCCCCGGACGATTTTGCGCAAAAAGATAATGTTGTCCCCCCGCTTTTTGGCGGCGATGTTGTAGTTGATAACCCCCTCAAGCTCGGCCTCAAGCGAGGTCAGCTCGTGGTAGTGGGTGGCAAAAAGCGTTTTGGCGCCGATTTTTTTGCAGGTGTACTCTATTGTCGCGCGCGCTATGCTCATCCCGTCGAAGGTAGAGGTTCCGCGCCCGATTTCGTCATATATGATAAGGCTTTTCTTGGTCGCGTTCTTTAAGATGTAGGCCACCTCGTTCATCTCGAGCATGAAGGTCGAGCGGCCGAAGGCAAGGTCGTCGGAGGCGCCGACCCGCGTGAAGACCTTGTCCACAATGCCGATCTCTGCTTCGGCAGCCGGCACGAAGGAGCCCATCTGCGCCATTATGGTGATCAGCGCGACCTGGCGCATGTATGTCGATTTCCCGGCCATGTTCGGACCGGTTATGAGCATAAGTCTGTTGTCGGTGATGTTAAGATAAGTATCGTTGGGGACAAAATAAGTGTCCTTGACAAACTGCTCGACCACCGGGTGCCGCCCGTCCTTGATTCTTATGGTGTCGGTGTTGTTCACTATAGGTTTGACATACCTGTTGCGCACCGCAACCGTGGCAAGGCTCAGGTAAACGTCAAGCTTTGCAAGCAGGGCCGCGGTACTCTGGATTCGGCGGCTGTTTTCGGCGACCTTATCCCGGATGCTTTTGAAGAGCTCGTACTCAAGGGCATTAAGCTTGTCTGTGGCACCGAGGATTGTCGACTCCATGTCCTTGAGCTCCTCGGTTATGTACCTTTCACAGTTTGTCAGGGTCTGCTTGCGTATGTACCTGTCGGGGACCTGGTTTACAAATGACTTTGTAACCTCAATGTAATACCCGAAAACCCGGTTGTAACCGACCTTCAGGGTCTTGATTCCGGTCTTCTCGCGCTCCTCGTCGGCGATTTTCTTTATCCATTCGCTGCCGTCGTCGCGCACGCTTCGCAGGTAATCGACATCCTTGTCATACCCCGCGCGGATAATACCGCCCTCGCGCACCGAGAACGGCGGGTCGTCGACTATCGACTTGTCAATCAGCTGATAGATGTCCTCAAGCGTGTCAAGCCCGCGGTAGATTGAGACAAGCTCGGGCGACTTGCACTTCTCGATAAGGCCGCGGACTGAAGGGAGCACGGCGAGCGTCGTAGCCACCGCCCGCAGGTCGCGCCCGTTTGCCGTGCCGTATATCACCTTGGTAATCAGCCGCTCAAGGTCGAGCACCTTTGAGAGGTGGTTCGAGAGCTCCTCGCGCAGCATAAAATCGCCGAAGAGCTCCTCGACGGCGCCGAGCCGTTTTTCAATATACACCGAGTTGAGCAAAGGGCTCTCAAGCCACTTGCGGAGCAGCCGCGCGCCCGGCGCGGTTTTGGCTTTGTCGAGCACCCAGAGCAGCGACCCTTTTTTCTCGCCCTGCCGCATGGTCTGGGTCAGCTCAAGGCTCCGGCGGGTGTTTACGTCAACTTCAAGGTACTGGCTGTCACCGTAAATCGTCAAATCCCGGATATATGATATATCCGACTTCCCGACCTCGGCGATATACCCGAGCAGCGCGCCGATTGCAGTAATCAGCGGCCGGTCTCCAAAGTCCTCCTCGCGCAAAATCTCCCCGAATTGTTTTTTAACCGACTCAAGCGCCGTCACATAATCAAAATATGCGTCGCATCTATCGGTCACCATTATTTCTTTGTGACCCGCAAGATACTCGGCGAGCTTTTCATATCCGGTTATGTCGGCGTTGGTTATAATCTCACGCGGAGCGTAGGTGGCAAGTTCGTTTATCAGCCGGCTGCAGTTTTTGTCACCGGTAAATCCGGTGGCCGAGACCTGCGCCGTCGATATATCGGCAAAGCAGACGCCGGTGCCGGCCTCATCGAGGTAGATCGCGCAGACATAATTGTTCTGCGTCGAGTCGAGCAGGTCGGTTTCAATCAGGGTGCCGGGGGTGATGATCCTCACCACATCGCGCTCGACCAACCCGCGCGCCTGTGCCGGGTCCTCAAGCTGCTCGCAGATGGCAATCTTGTAGCCCTTTTCAATCAGCTTTCCGATATAAGTTTCGGCGCTGTGATAGGGTACGCCGCACATCGGAGCGCGCTCTGCCTCCCCGCAATCCCGCCCGGTCAGGGTCAGCTCAAGCTCGCGCGAGGCGATTATGGCGTCGTCAAAGAACATCTCATAAAAGTCCCCGAGCCGGTAAAAGAGGATGTAGTCCTTGTATTTTTCCTTGATGCTGAGGTACTGCTCCATCATCGGGGTCATGTTCTCTTCCCTCCGTAGGGTCAATTACTGATGGCAGCCGCTGCAGCAATCGGTACAGTCATGTCCGCAGGTGGGCATCCTGCCGGTGATTGTGTGGGTGATCTTGATGTTGACCTGTTCCATGAGTTTGTTGACCGCCTCCTGGGAGGTGACATATTCGATATATATCGGGTTTTCGGTTATCAGCTTGTAGAGCTCGTCAATCCGCTCATTGAGCGCGTCGATAAGGTGAGTGTCGACATCCTCCATCTGTGCCGCACGCTCAAGCGTTTTTTTGTCGGCCTGGTATTCTCCCAGATATCCCATTAGGGTTTTGTCGTTTTCGTATGCCGACTTGGCGCGTTCAAAGCGCTGGTACAGCTCGCTTTCCTTTATTGCCCTGCCGAGCCGTTCCGCGGCTTCCATGATAACATCCATGCTTTTTATTTCCTTTTCTTTTATTTTTCAGACCTGTTTATAGTTGTTTGCGTGTTGTGACAATTATCTGTTGTCAAGGGGCGCCTTGTCGGTCTTCTCACCGTAGAGCGCAAATGCCTCCGTGCGCTCGACTTTTACATTGACAAAGTTTCCGATGTCATCCGGCTCTCCGTGGAAAAAGACAATCTTGTTTTCCGAGGTGCGCCCGCTGTACAGGCTCTTGTTGGTCTTGCTCGGACCGTCGCAAAGCACCCGCACCACACTGTCCTGAAATTTTCGGTTGATTTCCTCGGATATGGTGTTCTGCAGATCAACCAGCGCAAGATACCGCTGAGTCTTTATCTCAAAAGGAACCTGATTTTCCATCTCTGCCGCCGGGGTGCCGCGCCGGGGCGAGAAGACAAACGAGAAAATCATGTCATAACGCACCCTTTTGATAATGTCAAGCGTGTCCTCGAAGTCCTCCTCGGTCTCGCCCGGAAAGCCTACAATTATATCTGTAGTAAGCGCAATATCGGGCATCTTCTCCCGAATATATGCCACGACATCAAGGTATTTTTTGCGGTCATACCTGCGGTTCATAGCCTTGAGTATCCTGTCGCTCCCCGACTGAAGCGGAAGATGAAAATGCCTTGCCGCCTTGTCGGATGCCGCCAGCGCATCGACCAGTTTCCTTGTGGCGTCTTTCGGGTGGCTGGTCATGAAACGCAGCCTGAAGTCACCGTCAATTGCCGAAATATCCTTTATAAGATCGGCAAAATCGTAGCCGGTTCCGAGGTCCCTGCCGTATGAGTTGACGTTCTGGCCGAGCAGGGTTATATCCCGGCAGCCGTGTGCAACCAAGTCCCGTGCCTCGGCGACAATATCCTCGGGCCGCCGGCTCCGCTCGCGCCCGCGGACATAGGGCACGATGCAGTACGAGCAGAAATTGTTGCAGCCGTACATAACAGGCAGCCAGGCCTTATATGAAAACTCGTGCTTTACCGGTATGCCCTCGGGTATTGTGTCGCTCCCGTCAAGGCAAAATAGCCGCTTCTCGCCGGTCAGCCGCCGGTAGAGAAGCTCGGGCAGCCGCTGCCAGGCCGAGGAGCCGAGCACTATATCGACGTAGGGATATCTTTGCTTGAGCTCGTTTTGCCGGTGCTCCTGAGCAGTCATGCAGCCGCAGGCGACCACAATCGCCGCCGGGTTTTCTTTTTTTATATGCTTGTACCGCCCGATTGCCGAGAGCGCCTTCTGCTCGGCGTGCTCGCGCACCGCGCAGGTATTGGTGATTATAAGCGAGGCGTCGCGGGGATTGTCGACAGCCACATACCCCATAGCCTCGGCGACCCCGGCCAGCCGCTCGCTGTCGGCCTCGTTCTGCTGGCAGCCGAAGGTCATTATATATACCCCGGGCAGCTTCCCGGTCCCGGCAGCTCTTTGAGCGATAATCTCGCTGACCAGTTCAATGTAATGTTGCTGGCTGCCGCAGGCCGTCTCCCCCCGGGCAATCCTTGTATCCGACATTCTGTCTCCTCAACCTTTGAGTTTAGCCACTTTACATTATAAATCAAACAAGAAAAATTGTCAATTTTTCGCCGGTTCGAATTTTGCGGCGAGCCCGGGAGTCCAGCTTATCCCGTCGTCGCCGATAAACAGCGCCTCGAATTTGATTTTTCCCGACGCATAGAGTTCAAGCGCCGCCTCTTTGCCCATGACAAATAGCGCGGTGGAAAGCGCGTCGGCAATAGCTCCTGTGCCGCATATGACTACCACGCTGTGCAGCCCGGTGTCAGCCGGGTAGCCGTCAAACGGATTTATGACATGGTGGTACTTCTCGCCTCCGATTACCACATAGCGCTCATAATCGCCGGTGACAGACAACACGCCCGAGCTGATCAGGATATAGCCGACTACCTCGCTTGTGTTGCTTGGATTTTTTATACCGATCTTGTACTCGCTCCCGTCGGGTTTCTCGCCGAATACCGCGACATTGCTGCCGAAGGATACCAAACCGTATTCTACCCCTGAAGATATTAGATATTCGACCAGCTTGTCGGCGGCATACCCCTTTCCGATTCCACCGAGGTCAATCCGGGTATGTTTGTCTGATTTCTGCACAGTGCTGCCTTGAAGCGTGATTTTTTCATATCCGACCGCACTTCCGAGCGACCTGACATAATCAGGGTCGGGCAGCTTGTCCTCCTCGCCGCAGCTCTCCCACATTTTCACATACGGTAAGACGGTTATGTCAAAATACCCGCCGACAATTTCGGATACCTCAAGTGCGATGCGGATAACCGCAGCGGTGTCGTCCGAGACCTCGGCTGAGTCAACCGCGTCATAAACCCGGCTGATGTCGCTCTCGGGGTTGGTTCTTGACATTTTGCTATCGAGTGACTTTAAAATTGCCTCGCAATCCGAAAAAATCCGCTCGGCATCCGGGGTGTTTTTATCAATTTTGACAGTCACAAGCGTGTCCATGCCCCATATAGTATGGGAGAGATACTTCTGCCTGCCGCAGGACGGGAAAGCAAGAAGAATTATCAATATCGCAAACAACGCAAGAGCTCGCTTCATTTTTCCCCTCCCCGTATTGCCGGCAATATCTTCGGCACAAGAATGTTGAGCAGGATTCCGCAAATGCTGCCAAAGACCGCCGAGGCAAAGAGCAGCGCCGGCAGATATGAGATTATCGCCTTTCCGAACAGGACAGCGGCGGCCGCAAGCTGCCCTATGTTGTGCAGCGAGGCGCTTATCACCGAAATTCCCCAGAAGCTGAGCTTGTTTTTTGCGGCATATTTCAGCACGAACATCCCTGCCAGCGAGAAGGCCGCGCCCGTTGCCGAGAAGAAAAACGAAACCGGATTGCCGAAAAGCAGCGCCATGACAATCACTCTTACCGCCGAGATAACCGCTGCCTCGGTTGCCGAAATGCAGAAAAACACGAACATGATACTTATGTTGGCAAGCCCCAGGCGGAAACCCGGCAGCGGCAGGAGGAGCCCGAGCGGGATAAAGCTCTCAAGATATGAGAGCAACAGCGCCGCCGAGACAAGCACCGCACCTCTTGCGGTCCGGGCGGCCGGACTGTCAGCCCGCGACATGGTCGACATCTCTGCCGCCTCCCCCCGTGATTGTTATCGCGACACCAGCCGGCGCGCAGATAATCGACTCCCCGCCCTTCTCAATCCGCCCGGTGTACACACACACCTGATCAGGGCAGTCCGAATGACCAACCCAAACCCCGCCGTTCTCAATTTTTACAGTAAGCGTAATTCCGTTTGATTCAATCTCAATCTCGCGGTCATGATACAGGTCGAAGCGCTCGGTTCCCCGGCTCCTAACTGTAATTTCGACATATCCGGCGCCAGAGCCTGAAAAGCTCCCGGCAGCCAGCAAAAAAACCGCGGCCAAAAGCACTGCCGCTGTGGCTATTATGTCGCCGGGCGATATTTTTGTCCGCACAACACCCATATTGCCGCTTCCCAAACAAAATACTTTTATCCTATGTATTATATCATTCTTTCCCGCCGAACACAACAGCCGAGAGAATAATACAAAGTTTTTGATTTTTTCAAAAAAGGGGGTTGCATTTAAAATGATGTTATGGTATAATACATTCCGCGCGGAGGCATAGCTCAGTTGGTTAGAGTACATGCTTGACATGCATGGGGTCGTTGGTTCGAGCCCAACTGTCTCCACCAAAAACTCTTTTGCCGACCGGCAAAAGAGTTTTTTATTACGCTTTGATGTTGAGAGGTAAGTGACATGAAGCTTTACCCTCTGAAACTTGCCGGCATCCCGCACAACATGCTCTGGGGAGGCAGCCGGCTGCGCGACATATACAAAAAGCCGGGTGCCACCGACAAAACAGGCGAGACCTGGGAGCTCACTGTCCGCCCGGCCGATGTCAACAGAATCGAAAACGGAGCATACGCCGGGCGCACTCTTGGGGATTTTATCAGTGAGGCCGGACAACGGGTGGTATCCGACAGCTATGACGGCGGCAGGTTTCCGCTGCTGGTCAAATTCATAGACACCGCCGACGACCTCTCAATTCAGGTTCACCCCGACAACGAATACGCCGCCCGCGTCGAGAAGGATTCCGGGAAAACCGAGATGTGGTATGTCATCGACGCTCAGCCCGGCGCCGAGATAATCTACGGCCTGCGCGAAGGCTGCACCAAGGAAGACCTGAAAAGGGCACTTGAGGCCGGCGAGCCGAGGATGGCTTTAAATTATGTCAGGGTGAGCCCGGGTGACTGCTTCTTTATCCCTGCCGGGCTGGTCCATGCCATAGGCCGCGGGATTTTTATCGCCGAGATCCAGCAGAATTGTGACCTTACATACCGCGTTTATGACTACGGGCGGATTGACCTGAGCGGCAAACCCCGCGATCTGCACACAAAAAAAGCCTTTGACGTCATCCGCCCCTACACCCGCGAGGAAATCGAGAAGCTCCGCATGTCGGCCCATACCTCGGAGCAGCGCGACTCTTCGCTTTTGGCACATTGCGAATACTTCAAGACCATAAAGCTCGACATCAGACAGCCGGTTGACCTTTTTGCCGGAAGCGTGAGTTTCAACTCACTTCTCTGCATTACGGGCAGCGGCAGAATAACCTGCAACAGCGAGGAGTACAAAGTAAAGGCCGGCGACAGCTGGCTGATTCCGGCGGGCACTGGACACTACAGGCTCTCGGGTGAGCTCCGTGTTCTGCTGACTACATTAAAATAAAGAATCAGGCAGGAGGCTACCGATTTTGAGTGACCTCCTGCCGTTTTATCTTTTCTCCCCCACACAATTAGCGCGGCCGGCCCGGTGTGTTTTTGCCTGTTTTGCCGGTTCAGCTCCTGCGCTTCTTTGCGACAAGGGCGGTGCCGAGAACGGCAAGCAGAATGATGGAAGAGCCGGCAGCCGACTTGCAGCCCGATTCCTTCTTACCTTCGGTGGTCCCGGGTGTAGCGGTAGTTTCGCCTCCCTTCTGGGTCTCGCTCTGTGTGCCGGTCGGCGTGTACTTCACCGTTATTGTACGGTCAAGTTCAAATTTCACATTAACCACCGGGTAGTTCGGCTCGTAGCCCTCAATCACCGGCGACTCGACCGAATACTCGGTCCCGTAGGGCTTGGTGTCGACATACGGCTCGGCCGCCTGGCTTCCGTCCTCAAAGACATACTCGATGGTCACCGTAAACTCCTTGGCTTTGTATGTAACCGTAACCTCAACCGGGGTGTTGCCCATCTTGCCCGACACTGTTTCCTGATCGGCAGAATAACCCGATATTAACGGCGATTCAACACTGTATTCTTCTCCTTCGTACCATTCACTGTAATGGTCGTCAGCCGCCTTCTCGCCGTTTTCAAAGACATAGTGAATTGTCAGCAATACCGAGACTTCGTTTATCTTGTCTGCAATGGCAGACGCAGCGCTCTCCATTGCCGCATATTCGGCATCTGTCTGTGCGACAATTTTGCAGTCCTTCACTTCAAAACCGCTTACCATGGCCGAGCCGATGATTTCCAGATTGCCTGAGGGCACCGACCAGCAGTTTTGAATTGTGCCAATAACCTGTCCGAGCCCGCCTACAAGACCGGTCTGGGTGGTGTCGTTGTCCTTGCTGGTTATGTTGCCGAAGTTGTAGCAGTTTGATATGACACTGCCGGCACTGCTGTGGAATTTGCCGATAATGCCGCCGGTGCCTGTGTTACTGTGGAGATAATCGGTAAAGCTGATATCACCGTAGTTGACGCAGTT
>JBMNUI010000016.1:0-35085 GCA_050946195.1 Eubacteriales bacterium | reverse complement strand
CTGCCACCGGCTTTTGGCGGCGCCAATAAGGTTGATATTCAGAATCAAGGTCACCGGCCGCGAGAACGAGCCCGACCCCGGGGCCGGGGGGTACCTTGTCTGCGCAAACCATATGTCGGCATGGGACTCGGTCTGGCTGGGAGCGGCCTTCCGCAAGCGCCAGCTTCACTACATGGCAAAGGAAGAGCTTTTCAGGATACCGCTGCTTCGGGGGCTTATCAGGGCGCTCGGCGCATATCCGGTTAAGCGGGGAGCGGCCGATACGGCAAGCATAAAAAACACCATCTCAATACTTACGTCCGGCAAGTGCGTCGGCATATTCCCGCAGGGGACAAGGTGCAAGGGAGTAAATCCGCTTGACACCGAGGTGAGAAGCGGGGTCGGCATGATTGCCCACCGTGCCGGTGCAGACGTGCTCCCGGTGTTTATTAAGGCGAAGGGTTATATATCCTCGCCATTTGCCCGCAAGGAAATTATCATCGGCAAGCCGATACCCCACTCGGAAATTGACAATATGAGGGAAGCACATACCGGCTACAAGGAAATTGCTAAGCTCATTTTTAACCGGATTTGCGCGCTCGGCGGGCTTGAGAGAAAGGAAGGCAATGACGGCAGGCAGTAATATAATAGTTGCCCAAAACTCGGGCTTCTGCTTCGGGGTCAAGCGGGCGGCCGACAGCATTGAGGCAAAGCTCGATATGGCGGCCCCGGGGGAGCGGATATACACCCTCGGCAAGCTTATTCACAACGACACCTACAACTCCTACCTCGCCTCGCGCGGGGTCGGGGTGCTCGAAGAGTCGGAAATCGAAGCTGTGGCAGCCTCTGCAAGCGCAGAGTCACCGGTGACGCTTTTCATACGGGCTCACGGGGTAACCCTTTGGACCGAGGAGCTGCTTGGCCGGCTTTCAGCCGAAAACCGGCACTTCAGGTTTGTTGACTGCACCTGTCCATATGTCAGAAAGGTCCGGGCCGTTGCCGCCGAGCATTCGGGGGAAGGAAAATGCTTTATTTTGATGGGAAACCCCCAACACCCCGAGGTGATCGGCATTATGAGCTGTGTCGAGGGTGAAAAGCATGTTTTCCGCTCGTCGGACGAGCTCGAGAAGGCGGTAAAAACAGGTGTGCTCGGCGATATGCACAAAAAAAACGTGGTAATTGCCGCCCAAACCACTTTTGATTTGTCGGAGTGGAGAAAAAGTCTTGAAAAATTAAAAAAACTATGTACAAACCCGATTATTTTTGATACAATATGTGGTGTTACCGAAAGGCGGCAGGCCGAAGCAAAAAGCCTTTCGGAACAATGCGATATTATGATAGTGATAGGCGGCCGGGACAGCGCGAACACCGCCGGACTGTATGATATTTGCAAAAAAAACTGCCGTCTGACATATCTTGTGGCCGACGGCAGGGAACTCCGGAATATTCTTCCGGAAATAAAATCTATCATTCCGGGCGCAAAAACCGGGATTGTCGCGGGTGCCTCGACGCCTGCCGGCATAATTCAGGAGGTATTTAAAATAATGAGCGAAACCACGCAGACCAGGGGACAGACATTTGAGGAAATGCTCGAATCATCACTGACAACTTTAAATATAGGGGAAGTAATCACCGGAGTTGTCACTTCGGTTTCGGATGCCGAAATCCAGCTCGACATCGGCGCCAAGGTTACCGGGGTGATTACTGCCGACCAGGCAACCGACAATCCCTCGGCAAAGCTGACGGAATTGTTTAAGGTTGGCGACAGCATTGATGCCTATGTCATGAAGGTCAACGATACCGAAGGGGTTGCCACCCTGTCAAAAAGACGGGCGGACGCCGACAAAAGTTGGCAGGCAATCAAAAAGGCATATGAAAACAATGAAGTGCTTGAAGGAAAGGTAACCGGCGTAAACAAGGGCGGTGTTGAGGTGAGTGTCAACTCCACCCGGGTGTTCGTTCCCGCCTCACAGACCGGGCTGCCGAGGGACAAGGAAATGTCGGCGCTGCTCGGGGAGACCGTGCGCCTGAAGATTATCGAGATAAAGCAGCAGAGAAAGCGCGCGATAGGCTCGATACGCATTGTCCTGCGAGACGAAAGAAAGGCGCGCGAGGCTGCCTTCTGGGATTCGCTCGAGGTCGGAATGAAGTTCAAAGGCAAGGTCAAGAGCCTGACAAGCTACGGTGCGTTTATAGATCTCGGAGTGGTGGACGGCATGGTACATAACACCGAGCTGTCATGGAAGCACATCAAATCGCCGGCCGAGGTGGTCTCTCTCGGTGATGAAATCGAGGTCTATGTAAAGGGCTTTGACCGCGAGCGGGGCAGGATTTCGCTCGGCTACAAGACAGAGGAGACCGAGCCGTGGCGGGTGTTCAAGTCAAAATATGCAGTAGGCGACGTGATAAAGGTCAAGGTCGTGAGCATTTTGCCCTTCGGCGCGTTCGCCGAAATAGTTGACGGGGTTGACGGGCTGATTCATATTTCCCAGCTCGCACTCACGCGTGTTTCCAAGCCGGAGGATGTGGTGAAGGTCGGCGATATGGTCGATGTGAAGATAATCGGCATTGATGATGAAAAGCGGAACGTGAGCCTGTCTATCCGCGCGCTGCTCGAGGAGGCGGCAAGGAAAGAACTTGACGCACAGGAGGAAAGCGGACAGGCCACTGCAACCGAAGAAGTGCCGGACAAGGAGGCTGCCGAAGCTCCGGCAGAAACACCGGCAACCGAAGATTCTGCGCCTGAAATCACTGCTGAGCCGACCGAGAGCAATTGACCGGATAACTGGATAACATAATAAAATTGAACAGAGGCTGCCGCAAATCAACCTGACCTGCGGCAGCCCTTTTGGTTCGTTTCTTGCCCATGCAAAAAGATTTTTTATCGGGTACTCAATGATATTCGTAGGAGCGATCTGTGATCGCCCGCGCGCCGCAAGTAGAGCGGGCATCGGGGCAGGGCGCCCCTTGAGCAGTTTTTCCCGGGCGGATATTGTAAAGTGATATATTTTGATGTATAATACAGATGATAACATGGCAAGTCCGAATCTTTTTGGGGAGCAAATAAGTCGGATTTGCGTGCTTTAGGGAGACTTAAAATGGACTTTGAGGTAATAAAACAACAGTCAGAAAAGGCGGTGGCCGAGCTGCTCGGCTGCGCGGGGCTGAGGCCGGGCGACATACTGGTGGTGGGCTGCTCGTCTTCAGAGATTGTCGGCGGGCATATCGGCAAAAACTCATCGCTTGAGGCCGCCAGAGCTGTGTTTGAGGGGATATACCCGCAGCTTCAAGCCGCCGGGATTTTCCTTGCGGCGCAGTGCTGCGAGCACCTCAACCGAGCCCTGATTATCGAGCGGTCCTGTGCCGAAAAATACGGATATGAAATTGTCTCGGTGGTGCCGCAGCCGAATGCCGGCGGCTCGTTTGCCACGGTGGCCTACGGCAGCTTTTCGGACCCGGTCGTGGTCGAGCATATCAAGGCTCGCGCCGGTATTGACATCGGCGACACGCTGATAGGCATGCACCTGCGCGATGTCGCGGTCCCGGTACGGCTTTCGGTAAAGCGGATTGGCGAGGCAAATCTTGTCTCTGCCAGAACCCGTCCGAAGTATATCGGCGGCGAGAGGGCCAAATACAGATAGTTGTTAGTTAGATATTAGTTGAACTGGAACAGGATGCGGAATTCGAAGATTGCCGGCATCCGGATGTCAGGATGAAAGGACAGTAAAAACTTGGCAGAATATGAGCTTGTGGCGACCTGCCTGTTCGGGCTTGAGGGGCTGCTCGGGGGCGAAATAGACGCGCTCGGGCTGAAAAGAACCGGCACCATCGACGGCAGAGTTGCTTTTTTGGGCAGCGAAACCGACATCGCCCGGGCCAACATCAATCTCAGAACCGCCGAGCGGGTGTTTATCCGGCTCGGCGAATTTAAGGCTGAGACCTTTGATGAACTCTTTGAAGGAGTAAAGGCACTGCCCTGGGAGAGCTTCATCGGTAAAACAGACGTCTTCCCGGTCAAGGGTCATTCGATAAAGAGCAGGCTTGCCTCGATTCCCGACTGCCAGAGTATTGTCAAAAAGGCGGTGGCCGACCGACTGGCCTCAAAGTACGGCGTCAGCTGGCTTGAGGAAACCGGGACCAAATACCAGATTGAATTCTTTATTTTAAAGGATATGGCCTCGCTCATGATAGATACCTCGGGGATAGCGCTTCACAAGCGCGGATATCGTCCCCGGGCCGGAGTTGCCCCGCTGCGCGAGACATTGGCGGCCGCCATGGTCATGATTTCGCGCCCGCGAGAGGGGGTGTTGATATGGGACCCCTTCTGCGGCTCGGGGACAATTGCAATAGAGGCGGCGTTGCAATTGAGGAGAATTGCGCCGGGTATTGAGCGTAGCTTTGCGGGCGAGGAGTTTGCCTTTATTCCGAAGGGAATCTGGACGCGTGCCCGCGAGGAGGCGCAATCATTTGAGGTGCCGGCCCCGGGTTGTCTTGCCTGGGCGTCGGATATAGACCCCGAGATGTTGGAACTGGCAGAAGCCAATGCAAGGCGCGCCGGGGTGCTTGAGAACATCAGGATTATTCAGGCCGACGCCCGGACGATTAAGAAGCCCGACTGCCGGGGCAGCATAGTCTCAAACCCGCCCTACGGCGAGCGGATGAGCGACATAACCGAGGCCGAGCGGCTCTACCGCGATATCGGAAAGAACTTCGCCGGCTTTTCGCCGTGGCATATTTATATCCTGTCGGCCTCCGAGAACTTCGAACGGCTCTACGGCCGGCGCGCCGATAAGGTCAGAAAGCTGTACAACGGAATGATCCCCTGCCGGCTGTACCAGTATTTCAGGCCAAAGGACAAGAACGGCACACGGGCAGGCAATATTCCTGAAATGGAATGATTGTTTTGAATATTGGCTTGACAAAATTCGATGACATGCTATAATAATTCCATATTGAGAACAAACGGGGCGCCCTGCGCCAAAACAATTTTATTGAGGTAAACATGTCAAAAAGTATAATAATCAAGGGAGCCAGGGTTCACAACCTGAAAAACATAGACGTCACAATTCCGCGAGACAAGCTGGTCGTGCTCACGGGGCTTTCCGGCTCGGGGAAATCTTCGCTGGCCTTCGATACGCTCTACGCTGAGGGTCACCGGAGGTTTGTCGAGTCGTTGTCCTCCTACGCGCGGCAGTTTTTAGGGCAGCTTGACAAACCCGACATAGATTCAATCGAGGGCCTCTCGCCCTCGATTTCAATTGACCAGAAAACCACCTCGCACAACCCGCGCTCGACCGTCGGCACCGTGACCGAAATATACGATTACCTACGGCTGCTCTTCGCAAGAATCGGTATTCCGCACTGTCCGGTCTGTGGCAAGGAAATCCGCCGTCAGTCGGTTGACCAGATAGTCGACCAGATCATGAAGCTGCCCGAAGGCCGGCGCTTCATGGTTTTGGCGCCGGTGGTGCGCGACCGCAAGGGCTCGCACGAAAAGGTATTTGCCGACGCCAAGAAAAGCGGGTTTGTCCGCGTACGGGTCGACGGCGCCCTATACGACCTCAGTGAGGAAATAAAGCTCGACAAAAACTACAAGCACAAGATCGAAATAATAGTTGACAGGCTGGTCATGCGGGGCGATATACGCTCCCGGCTGGGCGACTCTGTCGAGACCGCGCTCTCGCTTGCCGACGGCAACCTGATAATCCTGACAGTGCCGGGAGAAGGAGAGGAGCCCGAGGAGTTCAGATTTTCGCAGAACTATGCCTGCGAGGAGCACGGGATTTCCTTCGGCGAGCTTGAGCCCCGGATGTTTTCGTTTAACAATCCGGCGGGTGCCTGCCCGCATTGTGCGGGGCTGGGAGATACCAGAAGGATTTCGATAGAAAAGATCATCCCCGACAGGTCGCTTTCGCTGCACAAGGGATCTGTCGCGGTCAACGGCTTTAAGTCGCTTGAGCCCGAAAGCTGGAACGGCCCGCTTTACGCCGCGGTGCTCGAGAACTTCGGGTACACGCTCGACACTCCGCTCTCCGAAATGAGCGAAGATGCCATAAACGCGTTGCTCTACGGGACCGGGGACAAGCTCTACAGGGTAAAGCGCTACTTCGGCGGCTCGGCTCACATTCAGACCACGAAATTCGAGGGCATAATATCGACAATCGAGAGCCGGATGATGGCCGGCGGCGCGGGGGATTATTACGAGCAGTTCATCGAAGAAGCTCCCTGTCCCAAGTGTCACGGGCGGCGCTTGTCTGATACCGCGCTGGCCGTCACCGTGGGGGGGCTGAATATACATGAATTCTGCTCTATGCCGATAAGCGACGCCCTTAGGTTTGTCGAGCAGCTTAAGCTGACCGAAACCGAGGCGGCAATTGCCCGCGAAATACTCAAGGAAATCCGCTCGCGGCTCAGCTTCCTTATCAGCGTCGGGCTGAATTACCTCACGCTGACCAGAAAGGCCGGGACGCTCTCGGGCGGTGAAGCTCAGCGCATCAGGCTGGCTACTCAGATAGGTTCGTCGCTGGTCGGGGTGACGTATATCCTCGACGAGCCGAGCATCGGCCTGCACCAGAGGGACAACGGCAAGCTGATAGCCACCTTAAAGCGTCTGCGCAACCTCGGAAACACGGTGATTGTGGTCGAGCACGACGAGAAGACAATGCTATCCGCCGACTATATTATTGACATCGGCCCCGGCGCGGGCATTCACGGCGGCCGGGTGGTAGCCGCGGGAACCCCGCAGGAGGTCATGAACACTCCCGGCTCGATCACCGGGGACTATCTGTCGGGCCGGAAATCAATACCGGTACCAGGCAAAAGGCGCCCCGGGAACGGGAAGTATCTCAGAGTATACGGGGCGCGGCAGAACAATCTTGCCAATATTGACGTGGATATCCCCCTCGGCAGGTTTGTCTGTGTGACCGGCGTTTCGGGCTCGGGTAAGTCCTCGCTTGTCAACGGAATCATATATCCCGTCCTGGCACAAAAGCTCAACCGCGCCTACACCACGCCGGGCGCGTATGACAGGATAGAAGGCATTGAACATCTTGATAAGATAATAAACATCGACCAGAGCCCGATTGGGCGCAACCCGCGCTCGAACCCCGCGACATATACCGGACTGTTTACCGACATCCGCATGCTTTTCGCTTCAACGGCCGACGCAAAGGCAAAAGGCTACGGCCCGGGGCGCTTTTCATTCAACGTCAAGGGCGGGCGCTGCGAGGTCTGCGAGGGTGACGGGGTCCGGAAAATAGAGATGCACTTTCTGCCCGACGTTTATGTCACCTGCGACGTCTGCCGGGGCAGAAGGTACAACCGCGACACGCTTGACGTCAAATATAAAGGAAAGAACATATACGACGTACTTGAGATGACCGTCGAGGAGGGGCTCGCCTTCTTTGAGGGCATACCCTCGCTGCGCCGCAAGCTCCAGACCCTCTATGACGTCGGGCTGGGATACATCAGAATAGGCCAGCCGGCGACCACCCTTTCGGGCGGCGAGGCGCAGCGCGTCAAGCTGGCGACCGAGCTGGCGCGCCGGAGCACCGGCAAAACCATGTACCTGCTCGACGAGCCGACGACCGGACTGCACACCGACGACGTCAAAAGGCTGCTTGAAATCTTAAGGCGCCTGACCGATGCGGGGAACACCGTGCTCGTGATTGAGCACAATCTCGACGTGATCAAGTGCGCCGACTATATCATAGACCTCGGGCCGGAAGGCGGCGACGGCGGCGGACGGGTCATTTGCACAGGAACCCCCGAGGAGGTTGCAGCCTGCGAGACCTCCTATACCGGGGCGTATTTGAGAAAGATACTTGCAAAGCAGTCCTGAAAATGCTCAAAACGAATGAAAACAAATCATGGAAATAAAAACACAATTTCCATGATTTCTATTGAAATTAAACCGGCATTATGCTATAATCAGGTTGGAATGCTTTGTCAAATGTCAAAGCTTCCAAAAATTATAGCAGGGAGATGTTGTGATGAAAAAAACGTGTATCTGCATTTTAACATTATGCCTTTTGGCCGCCACGGCGACACTTTCGGCTACAGCCTCCTCGCTTGATTTCTACACGCCTGCCGCTGAGGGGGATCTTCTTCATACCGTAAATATGTACGGTGACCAGTTCTGGAAACCTGAAAAAATTATCGGCGACCTGCAGCTTACCGTCATCGACGAGAAAACCGCGAATGTTTACGGCGGTAACAACTCGGCTCAGAACTGGTATGGGGGAGAGATTGAAGGTCTCCCGCTCGGCGAAAACAATGCCTACACCATCAAATTCACGGTTACCCGCAATGAAAAAGCGTGTTTTGGCTTATACGTTGACGGTATATACGGCGTTTATGGATACGCTGAGCAGTACAGAATTATGAACGGCCCCTCTTCGCTTGGCGCGCACGGGTACATAAAATACGAATCAATAGGGCTTGACATACCCGGTACTCAAAATGACGGTACCCCCCAGAACTATGCCCTTGAGGTAAACGGACAGGCATGTACGCTCAGGCTGTTCATAATGGATACAAAGGGAGAATATCAGCTTGTGGATGAGTCATACCCCGGTGAAATCCTTGTATTCGCCACCGACAATCTCGGAATTTACTTCTACTCCTACTACAGCCAGAACGCTATTGTAAGCGACATCGAGATTTATAAAGGAATGATTATCTCAGGCGAAAAATTATCTGAAACAACAGTTCCTCCCGAAACTACGAAAACCCCCGAGACTACAAAACCCGACGAAACTACCACGTCTACCGAGACCGACAAACCGAACGAATCCGGCGAAACAACAACCGAAAGCTCCGGCGGTGAGGGTACCACAAAAGCCCCCGAGACCACCAAAACTACCGGGAAGAAAGGTTGCGGTTCTGCAGTAGCCGCAAACACCGGAGCTATAGTCCTGTTTGTTTTTTCAGCCTTATGCCTCAGGAAAAAGAAAAGATAACATAATAACTGAACCCCGCCGACGACCCGGCGGGGTTTTTTATTTAGGGATGAAGATTATTTGTAAGCTTCGTTTACCTTCTCAAGCAGCTTTTCAAGCACCGGGATAACCGTCTTTTTCATTGAGCCGAAATTCTCCCCGCCGTTTGCTATGTTGTCCCTGAAGACCGAGACGGTATAATTGCTCAGCGAATCGTAGTAAATCCTGCCGAGGTCAAAGCTGACCGTCGAGCGGATTATGTCATACATCCGGCTGGTGGTCTCGTCACTGGCGTATTTAACCTTCATCGTGGTCTCAAACAGGGCGGGGGTCACCTGACGGAATGACTCGGAAGCGAGGCACTCAAGTATTGCAGAAGCATCTTCGGGGTTACCGTTGTCAATCGGTATGCAGTAGAGCGTAAAGGGGAAGCCGAGCGTAGTTATGTAATTTTCCTGCGCTTCGTTGTATTTGGGGGGCGGTACCACGCCGAAGTCGATTGTCTCAATGCCTTCGACATAGAATGCAGTCCGCGCGCGGTCGCATATGAAGAGCACCCACCCCTCGGCAAAGGCCTTCTGCGCCGGAACACCAGATGTGGTTGTGGTATAGAATCCGTCGTTTGAATTGTGGACACAGTCGCTTATTATTTTGATAACATCCTGATGAATCTCGCTGAAAAAGTCGTCCGAGACAATCATGTTGCCCTCGGCGTCGCGCTCGGTGGTACGAAGTCCCGCGGTGAAATAAAACGGGTCTATATGAAGGCGGGAGGTCATAAAGCCGAACTTGTCGGTGTCCTCTTTTACGCCGTTTCCGTTTAGGTCTTCGTAGAGTCCGCTCGCCATCTCCATCATCTTCGGCAGGGTCCACTTGCCGTCAAGCACCAAATCGTACGGGCTCTCAAGATTCCGGTCTATGATGGTGTCCTTATTGAAGAAAACCGCATACATCATGTGCAGCATGTTTGTCGAAATGTCTCCCGAGACAAAGAAAAGCTTGTCATTGATAGTCGCCTCGTCTATCAGGCTGTCGGGCCACCACGGGGCTTCGAGATCCAGATATTCAAGTTCCAAGAGATTCTGCAGCATGCCTTTGACGGCAAGCATGGCTGCGGTGCGCGAATATGTCCCGATAATCTGGTAGGATTTATCGCCCGAGTTTATGACATTCTGCACCTTTGCCACAAAGTTGTTGATGTTATTTGTGTCTCCGCGTTCACCGATGAAGTTGAGCTTGCAAGAGAGACGGGATTCGACGGTAATATTGCGGTTGAATATCGCGTCGTCCACCGGTTCGCCGGTTATGCCGTCGACATAAAACTCGGTATGTTCGGCATCGGACCAGTATAGGATATTGTAGGTCGCTCCTCCGAGGTCAAGGTCGGCCGGCAGGTTGTCGAGTATGTAACCGTTTGGATCGGTGGCAGCCTCTTCGCCGGTTGTGGTGTCAATTGTTTCGCTGCTGTCGCTTTTTACTGGGGTTGTTTCATCGCCGCCCTCGCCCTGAGTACACGAGGCGGCGGCCAAAAGGATTGAGAAAAGAAGCAGGCACAAAACTGTCCTTGAAATTGTTTTCATATAATCCCTCCGGATTTATATTAATGCACCATGATTCTTGAGCTTTTCCTGAAGCTCGGGGACCGGGACATCAATCATTCTGAGTCCTTTCTCGACGGCAATTGCGGCGGCCTCGCCGGCGGCCTCGCCTATGCAGGTGGTTATCGGCATGATCCTTATTGCCGCGTGGGCTTCGTGCGTGGCCGAAATCGGCCTTCCAGCAACTATGAGATTGTCAATTCCGACAGGTACCAGAGAGCGGTAGGGAATAGTGTAGTAATCGTTGTCGGGTATGCGCTTGACTATAATATTGCCGCCGCGCGGGTTGTGAATGTCCACGCAGTAAACGCCGCGGGCAATGCTGTCGGGGAACTTGCGTGTGCCGAGTATGTCGTCGGCGGTCAGCTGGTAATGCCCGATGATGCGTCGGCTCTCGCGCACACCGACCTCGACCGCGGTTTGCAGAAGCTGGGCGTTTTCCATGCCGCTGACCCTCTCGCGCATGAACTCAAGCAGTTCGTACACCTGCTCGCGGCCCTCGCGCTCGGCATTTGACATGGCATAGACATCAAGCGGGTCGGTATTGAGTATCCGGGTGGCGTTGAAGTGGGCGACACCTTCGAGCGGCAGGCGAAAAATCAGCAGTTTGTCGCAGGGATTTCTGAAATTCCGGGTTTTCTTCTCGACCTGCCATGCCGCTCTGGCATCGCTGACATTAAATTTTTTCCAGTCGACGTTACCGAAACGGCAGAAAAGTGTCATGGCCTGGCAGAGCCCGTCCTCCTCCCGACCCTTGTGGTAGCCGAGCCCGGCAAAGGCGGTCAGGTCGGCGTTGCCGGTGGCGTCGATATATGTTTTGGCAAATAAGCGGGTGTTGCCGCTGACAGACGAGGCGGTGACATACTTAATGCGCCCGCCTTCGGTTTCAACGCCTGTCAGCAGCGAGTGGAAAAGCACGCAAACCCCCGCTTCGCTTGTCATCCGGTCGAGCACGAGCTTGAGCTTTTCCTCCTCAAAGTGTCGTGGCCGGGCGCTGGTGCAGCCGCCGATTGCATATAGCTTCTCGAGCATTGCGGCAAACAGCCCGGCGTTGGCGAGCCGTCCGCTGTTTGATTCGGTATACTGGCAGAAGGGGTTGACCAGCCCCGAGGTCGCCATTCCCCCGAGACACCCGTATTTTTCTATGATGACTACCTTCATGCCGCGTCTTGCCGCGGCGACCGCTGCCATTGTTCCGGCCAACCCGCCGCCTGCGATCAGAACATCAATATCCGACACATCTTCGGGGTTTTTGTGGTAATAGACAGCTTCCATCCTAATATCTCCCGTGGGCACTTGAACAAATATACTCAGTGTGATACAATTACAGTATATCCCTGTTTTTACATCGAGTCTTGCAATAACCGAAGTACAAATTGTAAAAATCAAATATTCCGGGGTGCGGCGATGGAGAACATAAGCTCAAAGGAGATAACTCCTTTTTTGCTCTCAATATGTGTTAGGACCTTCCAGAATAAAAGGGCATGGCGGAGCAAAAAATTCACATACACTTACCGGATAATGTATGTCACCGAGGGCGCGGTCAAGCTGAAGACAGAAGATACCGAGCTGATTTGCAGCGCCGGCAGCCTTCTTTTTCTGCCCCCGGAGTTGATTTACACCACCCTGCTCGATAGTCCCACCGTCAGGCTCTATCACCTGTTCTACGACCTCTGTCTCCCGCGCGACTGGTCCGAGGCGGCGACATTTCCGCCCGGAGGAGTGTTTCTGACCGGACTTGACGTGAAGGTCAGCGCGCACCCTTATGTTTGTGACATGGAATTCTTAAACAGGCCGACGGTGATATCGACATTCAGACATGCCTCCGATAGGTTTGAGCGAATGCTCCGCGAATACACTGAAAACCGTCCGTATTGTCGTCTGAAGCTCAACGCTATGCTCGGCGAGCTTCTGGCCGAGGTCGCGCGGGCACAGGACAGCATTACAAAAACAAGTCATGCACAAAACCCGGTTTCAAAGCCGATAATTGAGTACATCAGGCAAAACTATACTGGAAAAATCACATGTCGGAGCATCGGGGAGAGGTTTCACTATCATCCGAACTATGTTTCATATCTGGTAAAGCAAGCGACCGGCATGACTGTACGGGAGTACATTACCTCGCTCCGCGTGGCCGAGGTGTCGCGACTGCTCGACGAGACCGACATGAGCATCACCGAAATTGCCCAAAGTCTCGGATTTTATGATAGCAGCCATCTGTGCAACGTATATTACAAAACAACCGGCTGCACGCCGAGAGGCCGTCGGCGCTATTCGGTAAATATTTGATAAGACAGAAAATTGCCATTTTCGGTATGCAAAATAAAAAATAAAAAAGCACCACGTTAAAAAGCGTGGTGCATCTTTTATAGTCAAAAAGGTGAGAACCGCCTTAAAACTCGGTTTCAACCTGATAATCGGCATCCCGGCCCATTGAAATGACCGTTAGCCCGTAATCCGACACCTTGTAATACCTGATGTTTTTTGCGGCCAGTTTCTCGGAAAAAAGGGTCCATATAATATCGTCGCAGGTTGACAGGAGGATTTTCGGGCTCAACGTGTTTATCCACAAATCCGAGTTTGAGGTATAGCAGCCGTGGTGGTTGGTTTTGGCGATATCCGCGGCGAGCCGCGAGCCGTATTTCTGAACCAGCATAGCCTCGCGGTCGGCATACAGGTCGCCGCCGGTCAGGAATGTGGAGTTGCCGTATGTGAATTTCATGAGCAGGGAAGTGTTGTTGACAGTACCCTCGCTAAGACTATCAGGGTGCATATCGCCGTCAAAGGGATTGAAAAACTCGATTCTAACGCCGCCGACGTCAAAACTGTGTCCTGCCCGCACGTCTCTCCGCAGCCTTGTCCCGTGCTCCGAGAGATAAGCTGCAAGCTGCTTTTCGGTATCTTTCTTGCCCTCATAGCCGGTGTAAAAATATGTATCGATATGCCCCGACATGGTCTCAAAAAGATATTTAGCGAGCCGCATTGCATTTCCTATGTGGTCGGCGTGTGGGTGTGTGAGCACGAAATAGTCAAGGTGCTGCAGGCCGGTTCCCGACACAAACCGCATGACCCGCTCGCCGCAGTACGGTGCTCCCGAGTCAACCATCATGGTCTTGCCGTTCGGGAAGAGTATGAGCAGGCAGTCGCCCGATTTCCCGGCAACATTGTCAACCGTAAGATCCGGAGCTATTACATATAGCCTGCCGTCGCCTCCGGCTTCAATGATTGAATTTATCTTGGCGAGCATGCCGTCAAATCGGAGGGTGGTTTCTCTGTAGGTGAATTCGACGGAAAGCAGCGGATTGTTGCCGAGCGAGGACCTGCTGACCCGCACCTGTCTTTCCCATTGCGCCGGGGTGCCGGCATAATAAACCCGCGACAGATTATCACAGGCCTTGAAGGCTTTGAAGTCAACTGCCCTGAGTGTGGAGGGAAGCGAGACCGACACAAGCGAGGTGCAATTCTGAAAGGCTTTCGGACCTATAATCCGCAGCCCCTCGGGCAGGGTCACCGACTCAAGCGCCGTACAGGCCGAGAAGGCGCAGCTACCAAGAGATACGACACTATATGGCAAATCGACCGACAAGAGGGCGCCGAAATTGCTGAAGGCATAATCTCCGACAGTCGTGACCCCGGGCTTCACAATTATTTTTGTTACCTTCTCGGAAAAGCCGGCAAAGGGCACCTCGGATTTTGGACCGAAGTCTGCCATAGGCCCGTCGGCTTCAATTGTTAGAATTACATCCTCATCGTTCTCAAATAACTTCCAGCCAGCATTATCCCCGCACATACCCGACACAATTTCCATGATAGTAAACCTCCCATGACCTAACTGTAACACCGCCGGCAAACAACAAAAAAATTATACATCAAATAATAAAAATTTCAATATGAATGTGTCAATAAAAAATAATCGTTACCAATAATCCAATAATATTGTCAGCAAAATATTGCGAAGGCGATGGCGTTTCATATTAATGGCTCCTTTACCTCGTGACGGAAAGATACTTAACCATTACAATTGAATAGTAACACATGGAGAATCAAAAGGCAATATAAATTGGTCCTGTGTGCTTGTAACAAACATCTTCAGGCGATATAATATATTGTATACTTAGGAACATATCCTGGAAGCGCACGTCGTAACAATTAGATAGCCCCATTTATAAGTAAAGGAGATTAATCATGAAGCTAACAAAGATACTGATGCGGTTTTTGTCCTGCCTTTTGGTTTTCTCGGCGCTTGCTGCAAGCCTTGCCTCCTGTGCCCTAAAAATCAGCGCGCAGGACCTGATGGAAGGTATCACACCCCGGGTAGTTGAGGGCAGGGCGCCGGGCGAGGAGTTTTATCAGCATTCGGCGGATCTGGCAATCAATCTCTTCAAGAAAACGGTAGACGAAAACAAAAACTCGCTCATCTCGCCGTTGTCGGTTATTTTGGCGCTTGCAATGACGGCAAACGGCGCCGATACCGGGACGCTCGAGCAGATGCAGGCATACCTCGCGGGCGACATTTCCCTGTCGGAGTTCAACGAGTACCTGTATTACTACTATACGAACCTGCCCAGCACGGAAAAATCAAGGCTCGGCATTGCAAACTCGATTTGGTTCCGCGACGACGAGAACCGCCTGACAGTCAATAAGGAATTCCTGCAGACCAACGCGGATTATTACAAGGCCTCAATTTATAAATCCGACTTTGGCGCGAAGACGCTTGAGGACATCAACAAATGGGTCAGCGACAAAACAGACGGTATGATTGACAAGATACTCGATAAGATAGACGAGGACACCGTCATGTACCTCATAAACGCCATAGTCTTTGACGCCAGGTGGCAGAAGGTATATAACAAAAATGACATTTCAAGCGGACAGTTCACCGACATATCCGGTCAGGTGCAGACTGTGGACTTCATGTACTCGGAGGAAACCCTGTATCTTGACGACGGAAAAGCCACCGGGTTTATAAAGCCGTATGAGAACGGCTATTCGTTTGCGGCGCTGCTGCCCAATGAGGGTATTGCAATTGCGGATTATATCAATTCCCTGACCGGCGAGGGGTTTTTGAACATTGTAAATAATGCCGAAAACACGCTTGTCAGCGCAGGTCTGCCGAAATTCAGCTATGACTATACCGTGCAAATGAATGACGCACTCAAGGAACTGGGCATTCCGAAGGCATTTTCGGCCGAACAAGCAGATTTCTCAAGGCTCGGCAGGTCGACAAGGGGCAATATTTATATCGGTGAGGTGCTCCATAAAACCTTTATCTCGGTCGATGAGCTGGGGACCAAGGCCGGTGCGGTCACCAAAGTCGAAATGAAGGACGAAGCGTATATTGAAACCAAAATCGTAAAGCTCGACAGGCCCTTTGTTTACGCGATAATCGACAATTCCACGGGGTTGCCGGTGTTTATCGGGGCGGTAATGAGCATCGAGGGCTGAGTCGCGACCGTTAATTGCAAGTCCGTAAGGAAGCATATGGGGCGCGTTGCTGCCTGATACGTGAAACAACGCGCCCGGCGCACTTGTATTCACAAAGAGATGAGGCTGTCGACAAAATCTGCGGCAGCCTGTATTTTTGTATGACAGAGGGGATATTTTAGGGTACTATGTAATCGAAGGCAGACTTGTATTTAAATAACCCGATTGTCGGTAAATTGTTATGCCTTCATGCAGATAATCTCAACATTGTATTGCAGGTGGCCGGACAAAATATTTTTAGAAAAATAACTAAATTGTTGTAAAAACAACATACAAAGCAACCCTCGGGTGGTAAAATACAGTCGAAAGCTGAGGAACCCGGGAGGTGGCCGGAATGTGAAAAGCAATATAAGAAAATCGCAGGCACAAGGCTATTCTTTACTCCTGCTAAAACTTGGCCGGTCGGATTTTTAACGGCGGCTGAAAGAAAGTCGGTTTATTTTTAAATACTAATATAAAACAAGGGGACTGTGACATGAAACTTAAGGACAAAGTCGCAATCGTAACAGGTGCTACATCGGGAATAGGCAAGCAAATAGCTATCCGGTTTGCCAAGGAAGGCGCTAAGGTGGCCGTCTCGGACCTGAACATCAAGGGAGCCGAGGAAACCGTGGCTGAGATAAAAGCCAATGGCGGGGTTGCCTTTGCAATCAGGACCGACGTGTCAAGCGAGGCCGACATTCAGGCTTTGGTTGACACTACGGTGAAGAACTACGGGACTGTCGACATTCTGGTGAACAATGCCGGAATCATGGACAACATAGAGCCGGCCGGAGACATCGAGGATCGCAACTGGGAGCGTATTATTGCGGTCAACACCACGAGCGTCATGCGCTCGACGCGCAAGGTATTGCCGATTTACCTTGAGAAGGGCAGCGGCGTGATTATTAACGTCGCCTCAATCGGCGGGCTGCGCGGGGCGCGCGCCGGCGCGGCCTATACCGCCTCGAAATATGCGGTAATAGGCTTTACCCAGAACACCGGCTATATGTACGCCCAGAAGGGAATACGCTGCAATGCGATTGCGCCGGGAGCGGTCATGACCAACATCGGCGCGTCGATGACGGGCATCAACGAGTTCGGTATGTCGCGTCAGCAGACAGGTATGGCGACCAACCCGCGGGCAGCCGACCCTGCCGAGATTGCCGGAGTTGCGGCATTCCTGGCGTCTGACGACGCAAGCTTCGTCAACGGCGCGGTAATCACCGCCGACGGCGGCTGGACCGCATATTAAGCGCCAAATGAAATCAGTAATTTGACAGGATAATATGACTGAATAATCAGCGCCCGTGGTTTTATCTTACTCCTGTATGGGGAAGGATAAACCACGGGCGTTATTTGTTTTGAGCTTGTACCCTGAAAAATGCCGTAAGTTGATAAAAACTTGTGGGTAAAGACCGGCGGGTTACAGTTTTTGCCCGGTATTTATTGAATAATATGGGGTTGTGTGTTATAATAAGAGCGGTTTGTTGCTGCCGGCTTACCGTCGCGCGGGTATATAAAGCCGGATATTATCAGGAGGCATGAGTTGGCACTGCTCAGAATAGAAAACCTATATAAGAGTTATGAGACCTCCCGCGGGGCAATTGTAGCGATAGACGGAATATCGCTGAGCGTGAGAAAGGGGAGTTTGTTGCTGTCATCGGCGAATCGGGCTGCGGGATTTCGATTATTATCTTCGCCTATATAAAACGATGGCCTTAACTCTGGCGATTTCTTTAACGATTATCATTATTGGCTTTATATTGTTTCATTAACTGGGAGACATTGAGATTGACAAGAATCCTTATGACGGTATTGATACAACAGAACAGAGCATTAGTTTTGCGGCAGCATTGATGCTGGTTTACTTTTTGATTACATTAATCATAACGTTGCTTACATTTTTTGAGATAACCAACACAATTTCGTCGCAGATTCAAATCAGGCGACATGAGTTTGCCGCATATCATGCAATAGGCATGACCGGCAGTCAGATTAAGGGGATGCTTTCTTACGAGTGTCAGCTTATCGGGTATTATGCAATATTGTATAATTTCTTTATTTCATCGGTTGTGAGTTTGATTTTCAATCTGGTCTTAATTTATTTTTCGGGCGAGCATTTTGAGCTGTATTATCCTATTTTACCGGTGGTGTTAACCGGAGTTATTGCAATTGTTATGATGAAAATTGTAAGCAACAAAGCCGCCAAAAAACTTGATAAACGGGCTTTCAGATTATCAAACGAAGCGTTGTAAAAAGAGAAATTTATAAAATGAGGTAACCTGAATGTACAGTAAAATTGCAGCTGCGGTCGAAAAACACGGCAAACTCATTCTTGACACCGAGCGTTATATTTGGAAAAATCCCGAGACCGGCTTTCGCGAGTGGAAAACCTCAAAATATCTTGCAGATATTTTTGAAAAACTCGGCTATAAGCTGACTTTGGCGGGCGATATTCCCGGGTTTTATACAGATATTGACACCGGCAGGCCGGGTCCCAAGGTTTTGATATTTGGCGAGCTCGACGCCCTTATTTGCAGCGACCATCCTGAAGCCGATCCCGATACGCACGCCGTACACTGCTGCGGGCACAACGCCCAGTGCTCCGCGCTTGCGGGGATTGCGGCGGCTCTTCGCGAGGAGGGTATGCTTGACGGGCTTTGCGGTTCGGTGCGGCTCTGCGCCGTGCCGGCCGAGGAGGGGATAGAAATTGCCTTCCGCCAAAAGCTGCGCGAGCAGGAGGTTATCAGCTATTACGGCGGTAAGGCCGAGTTTTTACACAGGGGCTATTTTGACGGAGTGGATATTGCCTTTATGATTCACACGACCACCGGGGACCGTGCGGTGATAAGAAAGGGCTCGGTAGGGAACATCAGAAAGGCGGTGCGTTACATAGGTGTCGCGGCACACGCCGGCGGCAGCCCTTCAAAGGGAATCAACGCCCTTTATGCGGCGAACTTGGGGCTGTCTGCCATAAATGCACTGCGCGAGACCTTCAGGGAGGCCGACCTTATCAGAGTGCACCCGATAATAACAAACGGCGGGGCTGCGGTCAACGCCATTCCCTCGAATGTCACGCTTGAGAGCTATGTCAGGGGGAAAACGCTTGAGGCGGTCGAACGCGAAAATAAAAAGATAAACCGCGCCCTGATCGGCGCCGCAATAAGCATGGGTGCGCGGATAGAGATAAACGACAAACCCGGCTACCACCCGCTGAACAACGACGACAACCTAATGGAGCTGACCCGCGAGGCGATGGAGTATGTACTGGGGGCCGACAGGGTGAAAGTCGACAGAGCGGTCAGCACAGGCAGCACCGACATGGGAGATTTGTCGGCCATAATGCCGGTAATTCACCCCTACATGCCGGGCGCGACTGGTACACCGCACGGGAGCGATTATTTTATTGCCGACCCGCAGACAGCCTGCCTGGACAGCGCAAAGGTGCAGCTTATAATGCTTCATAAGCTGCTCTCGGACAATGCCGCGCGCGCAAATTACATAATTGAGAACAAGAAAGTCTGCTTTGCCTCAAAAGAAGAGTATTTTGCGCGGATGCAGAAGCTCGACGTCGAGGGCGAGCGCGTGAAATACCTGGACAACGGCGAGATTGTAGTTTTGGCGCTATAATTGATTTATATTGAGGTCACGGGCCGCGAAGCCTGACGATATGACAATTGCAACCCTGACAGCCCCGGCGTTTGCCGGGGCTACTGATTTTTCGGGGCTTTTTTCTCTAAAAAACCCTTGTCCGAAAAACATGCGGCCGGCACAATTCTCTGTTGAAATCCTCTACAACATATGGTATAATCTATACACATTCAGACTAAATGTTGGAAAAAAGCGTTTTCCGCCGTTTTTTCGGCTTATTAATATATTGCGGGGCAGGTGTGAGGGTGAAAAACAAGCAAAGACATGTAAATATTCCGATATTCATCCCGCACCTCGGCTGCCCGAATGCCTGCGTCTTCTGCAACCAGCGGCTGATATCCGGAAGGATAGACTTCAGACCCGATGCGGTAAGAGGCGAAATCGAGACCGCGCTCTCGACCATTCCCGCCGGGACCGAGGAAGAAATCGCCTTTTTCGGCGGCTCGTTTACCGGGATTGATCGGCCGCTTATGGTTTACCTGCTTGATGTGGCCGAAGATTTTGTAAACTCCGGGCGCGTCGGGAGCATCAGGCTGTCGACCCGCCCCGATTATATTGACCGCGAAATTCTCGACATCCTGAGAGATTACCCGGTAGGGACTATTGAGCTCGGCATCCAGAGCATGGACGACTATGTGCTTGCCGCCTCGCGCCGGGGGCATACCGCCAAGCAGACCGAGACAGCCTGCCGGCTGATTGTCGGTTACGGGTTCCGGCTTGTCGGACAGATGATGGTAGGCCTGCCGGTATCAGACGAGGCGTCAGAGGTGATGACCGCGCGGGAGATTTGCCGGCTGGGGGCAACCGCCGCGAGGGTGTACCCGACGGTGGTCTTCAGGGGGACCGGGCTTGCGGCCATGACCGAGGCCGGGGAGTACACGCCGCTTGACACCGAGACGGCAATTGCCCGCACAGTACGGGTGCTTGAGGTTTTTGCCGCGCATAATGTTCCGGTAATCCGCGTAGGACTCTGCGCTTCCGAACACCTGACATCTGATACCGAGGTTCTTGGAGGGGCGAACCACGAAGCGCTCGGCGAGCTGGCAATGGGTGAGCTTTTCTATATAATTATCTGCCGCGAGCTTGATGTGACCCCCCCGCGCGGCGGGCGTCTTATAATTTTCGTCCCCGAGGGCGAACTCTCAAAAGCCATAGGGCACAAAAAGAGAAATAAGGAGCGGCTGATGTCGCGCTACTCACTACATGACATAACCTTTCGCGAGGACCCCGGCCTTCTGCCCTATCAGATCAGAATCGACACCCTATAGCGTTGGAGGATTGGCAGTTGTATTTAAAGTCACTTGAAATGCAGGGATTTAAATCCTTTCCCGATAAGACCAAGCTGGTATTTGAGAACGGCACGACGGTTATAGTCGGTCCGAACGGGAGCGGGAAATCGAATATTTCCGACGCCATGCGCTGGGTGCTTGGCGAAATTTCGACCAAAAGCATTCGCGGCGAGAAAATGGAGGATATAATATTCGGGGGGGCCGACAACCGCCGGCCGATGAGCTTTGCCGAGGTGTCTGTCACCTTTGACAATACCGATCCCGAAAACCGGCTCGACTGCCCCTTTGACGAGGTGACGGTGACTCGCCGCTACTTTAGGACCGGCGAAAGCGAGTATTTTATCAACCGCAGCCAGGTGCGGCTTAAGGATATTTACGAGCTCTTCATGAACACCGGCATCGGGCGGGACGGGTACTCAATTATCGGTCAGGGCAAGATTGCCGAAATCATCTCGCGCAAGAGCGACGAGCGCCGGGGCATTTTCGAGGACGCTGCAGGGATTGCAAAATACCGGCACAGAAAGAACGAAGCCGAGCGCAAGCTGAAAATGACCGAAGAGAACATGACCCGCCTGAGGGATATCTTCGCCGAGGTTTCGGCCCAACTCGGCCCGCTCCAGAAGGATGCCGAAAAAGCCAGGCGGGCGCTTGAGCTGCTTGAGACAAAAAAGCGGCTTGACATCCAGCTCTGGCTGTATGACACCGAAAAGCTGCGCGGCGAGATAGCCTCCGCCGAAGAGAAACTGAAGTACGTCTCGCTCGACCTGCAGAATGCCACCGAGGCGCTTCAGTTCTACGAACAACAGAACGAAAAGCTCTTCGAGGATTCACAGAAGAACAAGCAGATATCGGCCGGGCTGCTTGAGAGCATCCGCACGCAGACCGAAAAGAATTATGAGCTCGAGAGTAAATTCAAGCTCAATGAAAAGGAAATCGCCCACCTGCAGGAGCTCATAGCCGAGGCCGAGGGGGCAATAGGCAGCCTGCGCAAATCTATTGCCGCTGAGGAGGAGTCAGGAAATTCCCGCGAGGCAAATCTCAAGGAGCTTAACGACCGGCTGGCCGGCCTGCGCGGGGAGTACGAGGCGGCATATCACGAGAGCGAGGAGTACGGTAAGCGCGCAGGCGCGCTGGAAGATGCAATTGCTGTGGCGCTCGACGACCTGCGCGCGCTTGAAAAAGAAGCGGTTGACATCAAAGTCAGGCTGTCTGTAATTGAAAACGCCCGTCTCAGCGGCAGCGACAAAAACACCTCAATATCCGAAGAAATTGAAGAGTATAGGCGGTTTTCCGCGGAACTGACCGAAAAGTGCAACGAAAAGCGCAGTCAGATAGACACTTACACCGCCCGGCTGAAGGAAATCCGAGAGACTATTGGCCGGCTTGACGAAAAAATAGAAGCCCTTGACGCAGAGCTAAAAGGTGCCGGGCAGAAGGCGGCAAAATACAGGCTGGAGCTTGACGCCTGCCGTCAGCGGATTGATACATACCGCGTGATGGAGGAGGAGTATGAAGGCTATCCGGGCAGCGTGCGGTATGTCATGAAGCGCTATGCCGAGGGCAGGATTACCGGCCCGCTCGGGGTGCCCTGTGGGCGGATTTACGGGCCGCTCTCAAAGCTCATCACGGTTGATGACAAGCACCTTGCGGCGATAGAGACTGCGCTCGGCGCAAACCTGCAGCATATAGTCGTCGAGGACGAGACTGTCGCCAAGGCGGCGATGGCGGCACTCAAGCGCGACGACGCCGGCCGTGCGACCTTTTTCCCTCTCACCTCGATGAGGGGCCAGAGCCCGACGCCCGAAATCAAAGAAGCCGCCTCGTATCAGGGCTATGTCGGCGTTGCCAGCGAGCTTGTCGGCTGCGATAGCAGATTCAGGGGGATAATATCCAACCTGCTGGGGCGTACGGTGGTATTTGACAATATCGACAACGCCACCGCAATGGCAAAAGCTCTGCGCTATCGCGTGCGGACAGTGACGCTTGACGGCCAGCAGATAAACTACGGCGGCTCGTTTACCGGCGGTTCGGCCAAATCCACAGGGATCCTAAGCCGTGCCGCTGAGATTGAGCGTCTGAAATCCCGGGCGGCCGAGCATGAGGCGCTTTTAAATGAGGCCGAGGACGAATGCCGCCGGCTTTCCGAGGAGATTGAAACGCAGAGAGCAAACAAATCGGCTGAGGAGCAGAAGCTGAAGCTGACCGAGGCGCTTTATGCCGGCGAGACAGCCGAGCTTGAGCAGCTCAAGGCCAAACTCGAGGCCAACAACACGCTGCTTGACAAGCTCATGACCGACATCCGCGGAATTGCCGAGCAACAGGCGCGGCAGGCCGAGGATTATGAAAATCTGGTCAAGCGCGAAAAGGAGATTGCCTCGCGTATTTCGGAGATCAGCACCTTCAGGCAGGAAAAAGAAGCCCTGCGGCATGAGCTTCTTGACAAAAAAGCCGAACTTGACGACAAAAAGACCGGGATATACATCAAGCTCAGCGAGGTCCAGAAGGATATCGACACCGAGACCAAGCTGAAGGAAGCGGCCGACGAGCGCATCAAGGGCTTTTTGGCCGACATCTCGGAGCGCGAGAGCCGCATTAACGGGTACCGCGAGGCGGTCGAAAGACTGACAAGCGAGCAGGCCGAAAACCGGGCGGCCGCCCGGGCAGGTGTACTTGAACTTGAACGGCTGAATTCCGAGCGGGCGAAGGCCGAGGCCGGCGGGCTTGAATATGAGCGCAGGCTGAACGAGCTTAATGTCAAAATCCGGGACAAGCTTGCCCAGAAGGAGAGCATATTACGGGAATACACTACGCTTGAGAACAATCTGAACCGGCTGCGCGAGGACCTCGACCAGCTCTCGGGCAAGCTCTGGGACGAATACCAGCTCACCCGCAGCGAGGCTCTTTCGTTCGGATATCCCGCGCTTGACGAAAACACCCGCGCCGCGGCGGCGGCCGAGCTGGTGTCCTGCCGCAACCGCCTGCGGGCTATAGGCAATGTTGACCTTGATGCGGTGAATAAACACAGCGAAGTCAAGGCAAGATATGACAGCATGGCGGCCCAGCTTGAAGACCTTGAGAAATCCCGCCGCGATCTGCTCTCAATTATTAAGGACCTTGAGAAGAACATGGAGAGCGCCTTCCTTGAGTCCTTCAATAAAATAAACGATAATTTCGGCCGCGTTTTCACAGAACTTTTCGGTGGCGGTTCGGCGCAGCTCTCGCTCACCGATCCCGACAACCTGCTCGAGAGCGGAATCGAAATCAGCGCCGCGCCCCCCGGTAAGATCATCAAGAGCCTCATGCAGCTCTCGGGCGGAGAACAGGCTTTTGTGGGCATCGCACTCTTTTTTGCAATACTGAAGATCAACCCGACACCCTTCTGCATACTTGACGAAATTGAGGCGGCGCTCGACGAGGTTAATGTCGTGAGATTTGCCAACTACTTAAAAAAACACAAGGGGCAGACGCAGTTTGTGCTGATTACCCACCGCCGCGGCACAATTGAGGCAGCCGACCGGATATACGGGGTGACCATGCCCGAGCACGGTATCTCAAAGATTCTGACGCTCGACATGAGCGACATAGCAAAGACAAAAGGAGAGGACCGGAATGGCCTTTTTGGATAAACTGCGCGCGGGGCTTTCAAAGACCCGGGACGCCATTGTAAAGCAGGCCGACGAGCTTTTCAAGAGCTTTGTCAGAGTTGACGAAGATATGCTTGAGGAGCTTGAAGAGATGCTGATTTTCGCCGATGTCGGCGTTGCTGCGACTTCGGAGATAATCGAGCGCCTTCGCGAAGAAATAAAAGCCGGCCGGCTTAAGGAAAAGGAGCAGGTAAAGGAGGTGCTCCGCTCGATTCTGTCAGACATGATCGGCGAGGGCGGCCGGCTTTGCCTTGAAACCAAACCTTCGGTAATTCTTATCATGGGAGTCAACGGAGCGGGGAAGACTACTTCCATAGGTAAGATTGCCTATCAGATGGCACGGGAGGGTAAAAAGGTTGTCGCGGCGGCCGCCGACACCTTCCGGGCGGCGGCGATCGACCAGCTTGCCGTCTGGTGTCAGCGCGCCGGGGCCGAGCTGGTAAAGCAGCAGGAGGGGGCCGACCCCGCAGCGGTGGTATTCGACGCTGCAAACCACGCAAAAAAGCATGGCGCAGACCTCTTGATAATCGACACCGCCGGCAGACTGCATAACAAGAAGAACTTAATGGAAGAGCTCGCAAAAATCAACCGCGTGGTCGACCGCGAATTGCCGGGCTCCTCGCGCGAGAACCTGCTGGTGCTTGACGCGACCACGGGACAAAACGCAATCCAGCAGGCTAAGGAGTTCAGGCGTGCCGCCGACATCACCGGACTGATACTCAACAAGCTTGACGGCACCGCAAAGGGTGGTATTATAATCTCAATTAAAAAAGAGCTCGGAATCCCGGTTAAGTTCATCGGTGTGGGCGAGAAAATAGATGATATGCAGCCCTTTGACGCCTGGGAATTCGTGTCGGCCTTGTTTGAATAGCATATCATAAGTCAACAAAAAATGATGGGTAGAGCAAAAAAAGTTATATTTTTTGCAGCCGGAACGCTGTTCGTACTGGTTTTACTCTGGCTGCTTCAGTGCCTGCTTGTGCCGAAATACATGTCAGAAATCCCTGAGGGCGCGCTTATCGCCGAGTATTATCGCGACAAGGGGCCGCATGACGTGATTTTTGTCGGGGATTGCGAGGTTTATGAAAATTTCTCCCCGATAACCCTCTGGGAGGAGTACGGCATCACCTCATACATCCGCGGGAGCGCTCAGCAGCTCATCTGGCAGTCCTACTATCTGCTTGAGGACACCTTCAGGCATGAAACCCCCGAGGTGGTGGTCTTCAACGTGCTGTCAATGAAATACGGTACCCCCCAGAGCGAGGCTTACAACCGGCTGAATATTGACGGAATGAGACTGTCGGGCTCGAAGGTCAGATGTATTCTGGCCTCGATGACCGAGGGCGAGGATTTTGTCAGCTATATATTCCCGCTGCTAAGATATCACTCGCGTTGGAGCGAGCTGTCGCGCGAGGATTTTAAGTATATGTTCTATCGCGAGCGGGTGGGGCACAGCGGGTACCTGATGCAGAAGGGCGTGCGGCCTGCTGTCGACGTGCCGGTGGGGGTACCGCTTGAGAGCTACGAGTTTCCCGAAATCTGCTGGGAATATCTTGACAGGATGCGTGAGCTCTGCACCTCACACGGGACCGAGCTGATTCTGATAAAAGCGCCCAGCCTCTACCCGTACTGGTATGAGGAATGGGACGATCAGATAGTCACATACGCAAAAAAGCATGGCATGAAATACTATAATCTTCTTGATATATGCGATGAAATCGGGATTGACTGGAGCACCGATACCTACGACATGGGCCTGCACCTGAACGTCTGGGGGGCCGAAAAGCTCTCTGCATATTTCGGGAAAATACTGTCGGAGGAAGTCGGCATCCCCGACCGGCGGGGTGAGCCCGAGGTGGATAAGATATGGCAGGAGAAGGTTGTGGCATATTATGCCGAGAAAAACGAGGTGAAGAAGTAATGTCTGCCCGCAGGGTACTGCTGTTTGCATTGATACTGTCGCTATTTATTTTGCCCGGCTGCGGAGAAGAAGAGGAGCCGCCCGAGGAAGCGGATAGGTTTTGCTTTTTGTATAACGGGGTTGAGATTGTGCCCGGCGAGGATATCGCGCCGGTGATTGCCGCACTCGGCGAGCCGACAAGATATTATGAGGCCGCAAGCTGTGCTTTTGAAGGTCTTGATAAGATCTACACATACGGCGGCGTTCAGATAAACACCTACCCCGACGGAGAGGTTGACCGGGTGCTTTCGGTGGTCCTGCTTGACGACGCCTGCCTTACCCCCGAGGGGGTCGGTATAGGCTCGGATGTCCAAGCCGTTATTGCAGCATACGGAAATGAGTACACCGGCACCGAAAACTCGATGACCTACACTTGCGGGAACACCGAGCTGAAGTTCCTTCTGCGCGACGGCAGCGTCAGCTCGATTCAGTATTACAATATCGGTGCAAAGTGACCTGCAGAACACGGCCCGATCCCGGCTTTGTCGAGTTGCTTTAGCACTTATTTATAAAAAAATTTAAAAAAATGTAAAAACCCCCTTGACAAACAGCCCGGTTAGTGGTAAATTTATAGCAGCGGTTAGCACTTGATGCAAACGAGTGCTAAAAACCGATTAAAAAACCATTACCCGGCTGTTTATTTATTTTATAAAGGAGAAGCGCGTCGATGAAGTTGAACTCCAGCGAATTGAGCGAGAGAAAAAAGCAAATATTAAAAGCGATTATTGACGCGCATATTGAAGGCGGCGAACCGGTCGGTTCGAAATATATCCTTGAAGCAACAAAGCTCTGCTGCTCATCGGCAACAATCCGGAATGAGATGGCTGAGCTTGAGGAGATGGGATATCTTGAGAAGCCGCATGCTTCAGCAGGGCGTGTCCCGAGCAAGCTCGGTTACCGGTTTTATATAGATTCCCTGATAGACAAGTATACGATAACCACGAGGGAAATTATACAGATAAACAATCTGCTCAAAGCCAAAATGGGTGAACTTGACCAGATACTCACAGCCGCCTCCAAGCTGGCGTCGGCGCTTACCGATTATACCGGTATAGCAATCCGGCCGAAAGCCATCTCGGTAAGCTTCGACCGCTTTGAGGCGGTGCTCATTGACCGGTATAATTTCCTTCTCATCATGATGAAGGGCACTACCCTGGTCAAAACCAAAACCTTGAGGACCGATATTCCGGTCGACGCCGAGACGGTCAACAGGCTGGACGATGTGCTCAATGCCCATATCAAAGGCTTAACGGCAAGCGAAATCACGCTGCCTATTATTATGAGGCTTGAGAATGAAATGGGGTACCGCTCGGACCTTGTCTCAATTGCAATCAAGGCTATATACGAGGTAATGAGCGAGATTGACAGGGGCGAGCTGAAGCTGAGCGGGCTCAGCAAGCTGCTGCGCTATCCTGAGTTTTCCGACGCGGAACAGCTCGGTGAGCTGATCGGAGCGCTCGAGAACAAGGACGCGATTCTTGACCTGGTTAAAGAGAACGAGAACAACGGTAGTAATTCGGTCAAGGTGGTCCTCGGCTCGGATGGCTCGGTCAAGATTATGAATCAGTCGGCCATTGTATACAAGCAGATAAAGAAAAAGGGCAAAACCATCGGGGCAATCGGCATTATCGGACCGCTGCGCATGGATTATGCCAAGGTGCTTGCCACGATAGACAGCCTGGGCGGGAACATCTCAAATCTGCTTGACGTCGATAACGAAAACAGCGAGAACAGTGACAGCGGCAGCCCCAGAGGGAGCCCTGACACCGGCAGCAGCGAGACCGATATAGACAAGGGCGGCGGCGAGGCCGGTCGGGAGGATAACAACAAAACTACAGGAGAATAGGATGATGAACGAAGAAAAAAACACCGAACTCTGTCAAAAGTCCCAGGAGCAGAATACCGGCGGGGAGGGCGGGACTCTACCAGAAGACAACCCCAAGAATTACGTGCAGGCAGAGTCCTTCTGTGAGGCTGAGACAGCGGCAGACAAAAAAGCGCCGGAAGCTGCGGGTGAGGATGAGGCCTATGATAAGAAGACGCGCGAGACGCAAAAGAAGATAAAGCAGCTTGAGTCAGAGCTCGAGGGGCTGAAAAAGCGCCTTGAAGCAGCCGAGGCAGCCATGGCGGCGGCAAACGATAAGTACCTGCGCATGCTTGCCGAGTATGAGAACTACCGCAAGCGCTCGGTAAAAGAAAAAGAGAGCTGCTATAACGATGCATTTTGTGACGCGGCGGTGTCGATTATCCTGCCGGTGCTCGACAACCTTGAGCGTGCCCGGGGATACACCGACGCAGAAGCGGTAACTAAGGGAATTGAGCTGATTATAAAAGACATAAAAGCGACTTTTGAAAAACTCGGAATCTCAGAAATCGAGGCTGAAGGCAAAAAGTTCGACCCGAACCTGCACAATGCGGTCCTGCATGTCGAGGATGAAAAATACGGCGAGAGTGAAATCGCCGAAGTCCTTCAGAAAGGATACATCATGGGCGAGCGGGTCATACGGCACGCAATGGTCAAGGTAGCAAACTGACAGCCATGGGAAATAATTTTCATTCATTCCTATACAAATCTACAGGAGGATACGATAATGGGAAAAATCATTGGCATAGATCTGGGAACAACAAACTCGTGCGTTGCGGTTTATGAGGGCTCGGAGCCGGTTGTCATTCCGAACTCCGAAGGTTCGAGAACGACACCCTCTGTCGTGGCCTTCGGCAAAAACGGCGAGCGCATGGTGGGGCAGGTAGCCAAAAGGCAGGCAATCACCAACCCCGACAGGACTATAACCAGTATCAAGCGCGAAATGGGTTCATCCTATACAAAGGTAATTGACGGGAAGAAGTACACCCCGCAGGAAATCTCGGCTATGATACTCCAGAAGCTGAAGGCCGACGCCGAGGCTTATCTGGGCCAGAAAATCACCGAGGCGGTTATCACTGTCCCGGCCTACTTCACAGACTCACAGAGGCAGGCGACAAAGGACGCCGGTAAAATAGCCGGGCTTGACGTCAAGCGCATCATCAACGAACCGACCGCGGCGGCGCTGGCATACGGCCTTGATAAGGATATAAGCCAGAAAATCATGGTCTTCGACCTTGGCGGCGGTACCTTCGACGTCTCGCTGCTCGATATTTCGGAGGGCGTGTTCGAGGTGCTTGCAACCGCCGGCAACAACCGGTTGGGCGGCGATGACTTCGACCAGAGAATTATCAATTGGATTATTACCAAATTGAAAAATGAAAACGACATCGACATCTCGGGCGACAAGATGGTCATGCAGAGGCTGAAGGACGCGACCGAGAAGGCAAAGATTGAGCTTTCTTCGGTGACAAGCACCAACATCAACCTCCCCTTCCTCACGGCGACCGCAAACGGTCCGCTGCACTTCGAGGCCACGCTGACCAGAGCCGAATTTGAGAGAATGACCGCCGATCTGGTAGAGGCCACAATGGGCCCGACAAGGCAGGTGCTGGCAGACGCCGGACTCAAGCCGAGCGACATTGACAAGGTTATTCTCGTCGGCGGTTCTACCAGAATTCCTGCCGTGCAGAATGCGGTCAAGAACTTCATGGGCAAAGAGCCCTTCAAGGGTATAAATCCCGACGAGTGCGTCGCTATCGGTGCCGCAATTCAGGCCGGCGTGCTCAGCGAGGAAATCAAAGACCTCTTGCTGCTCGACGTGACCCCGCTCTCGCTCGGAATCGAGACGCTGGGCGGCGTGTTTACCAAAATAATCGAGCGCAACAAGACAATCCCCTGCCAGGCCAAGCAGATATTCTCGACCGCGGCGGACGGCCAGACCTCGGTGGAAATCCATGTGCTTCAGGGCGAGCGCCCGATGGCGGCGCAGAACAAAACGCTGGGACGCTTCATCCTCGACGGAATTCCGCCCGCGCCGCGCGGGGTGCCTCAGATTGAGGTTACCTTTGACATTGACGCGAACGGCATTGTGAGCGTCACCGCTAAGGACCTCGGCACCGGCAAGGAGCAGAAGATTACGATAACCGCATCGACCAACATGACCAAGGAAGAAATCGACCGGGCAGTCCGCGAGGCAGAAAAGTACGCCGAGGAGGACCGGGAACTGCGCGAGGCCGCAGATACCAAGAACCGCGCCGACTCGCTGGTGTTCCAGGTTGAGAAAACCTTCAATGATGTAGGCGATAAGCTCTCCGAGACTGAGAAATCCGATGCCAAGGCAGCCCTTGAAAAGCTGAAAGGGATTCTCAACAGAAACGGCAGCACCGAGGAGCTGAAAGCCGGCATCGAGGAGCTTGAAAATGCATTCTTTGCGCTGTCCGAAAAGCTCTACTCAAAGACCGGCAGTACAGCCGGGGATCCCGGCGGGCAGCAGACCGGCAGCAACAGCGACGGGACATATTATAACGCCGATTTTGAGGATAAGACCCAATAAATCCAGGAAGACGTCAGATGCAGCGGGAAAGCGCGCGGCGCGCACTTTCCCGCGCGGCGTATTTAACCGCTGCAGCGGTTAAATACATTTCTTGTGAGAGAAGGCTGACAAATGGCAGATAAAAGAGATTACTACGAGATACTCGGCGTTCCGAAGGGGGCTGACGCCGACACCATAAAAAAGGCGTACCGACAGCTTGCGAAGAAATACCACCCCGACATCAACCCCGGCGACAAGGAAGCCGAGGAAAAGTTCAAGGAGATTAATGAGGCCTACGAGGTGCTTTCAGACCCCGAAAAAAGGGCAAAATATGACCAGTTCGGTCACGCCGCTTTCGACCCGACTGCGGGCGGCAGTGGTTTTTCGGGCTTCTCGGGCTTTTCGGATTTTGACCTCGGTGATATCGGGGATCTGTTCGGCAGCTTTTTCAGCGGTTTCGGCGGCAGCACTCAAGCCCGCCGCAGCGGTCCGATACGAGGTGATGACATCGCAGTCAGGGTTACGCTCAGCTTTGAGGAAGCCGTATTCGGTGTAAAGAAGGATATCTCATATAGCAGAATCGAGCGCTGCCCGGATTGTTCCGGCACCGGCGCTGCCAAGGGTTCCCGGCCCGAGACCTGTCCTGCCTGCCACGGCACCGGACAACGTCACACCACCCAGCGGCTGATGGGTATTTCCTTCCAGTCGACCACAACCTGCGAGCAGTGCCGGGGCAGCGGTAAGATTATAAGAAATCCCTGCTCAAACTGCCGCGGGACCGGATATGTCAGGCTGACCAAGATTATCAGCGCTTCAATTCCGGCGGGTATAGACGACGGGAACAGGATTATCCAAAGGGGACTCGGCAACGAAGGCAGAAACGGCGGGCCGGCCGGCGACCTGATAATTATGATCAGCGTGAAAAAGCACAGCATATTCACCCGGGACGGCAACGACATACGCTGCGAGGTGCCGCTTACCGTGACCGAGGCGATACTCGGCGCCGAAATTAAGGTACCGACTCTTGAAGGGAGCGTGAGCTACAGTATTCCCGAGGGCACCCAGCCGGGAACCAGCTTTACCATCAAATCTAAGGGCATCCCGTATGTCAACTCACCCGGACGGCGCGGCGATTTGATATTTACCGTAAATGTTGAAATACCGCGTGGTCTGACGAACAAACAAAAGGAACACATACGCTCGTTTGCCGAGAGCTGCGGCGAAAACAATTACGCCAAACGCACGAACTTTTTCAAAAAGATGTTTGAAAAGAAATAGACATGTGTCTGAAAAAAGAAGGAATTAAATGGACAGGAAATCTTCGGGAATCTGGACTAAAATAAGGGTCGTCACAAGCACCGTGCAGCTTGAGAGGCTCACAGACATCATGTGCATGACGAGCGACAATCTCATGATTGAGGACCCTGATGACATAGATCTTAGCACCTACTGCGGCGAGCTTGTCGACGAGAGTATACTCAAAGCCGACAAGACCCGTGCCGCAGTATCGGTGTTTATTCCGCCCGACGGCGACCCCGGCCGGGAGCTGGAACTGATTCGCAAGCGCATGTCTGATGCCGGGGTCGAAGGCGAAATTGAGATTGAAGAGGTGAGGGAAGAAGACTGGGCTGACTCCTGGAAAGCCTATTACAAGCCGCTGAAAATCGGGAGAGTTGTCATCGTGCCCCGGTGGGAGGAGTATTTGCCGGGCGAGGGTGAAATTATAGTCAGCATGGACCCCGGCATGGCCTTCGGGACAGGGGCGCAAGAGACAACACGCCTTCTGGTCGGGCTGCTTCAGAAATACACAAAGCCGGGCTGCCGGGTGCTTGATGTCGGCTGCGGGAGCGGGATACTCGCCATCTGCGCCGCACGGCTCAGCGCCGGTGTCTGCCGCGGGTATGATATAGACCCGCTGGCGGTGAGGGTGGCAAGCGAGAACATCGAACTCAACGGTGTTGCCGACAAAGTCACCTGCAAGGTCTCCGACCTGTTCTCGGGTGTCAGCCTTGAGGGCGGCGGGTACGACATCATCTGCGCCAATATCGTGGCCGATGTTATCATCCGCATGGCTCCCGATGTAACCCGATTCTTAAATGAGGGCGGGGTTCTGCTCGCTTCGGGCATTATCTCCGAGCGGGCTGAGGAGGTGGCGGCAAAATGCTCGGAACACCGGCTCTGCGAGATAGAACGCCTTGAGGACAACGGCTGGTGCGCGATAGTGTTCGGCGCGAGGAAGGAAGGCTGACATGCCGCGCTTTTTCGTCACGGCCGACCGGATATCCGACGACACCATCACGATAACCGGCAGCGATGCGCATCACATATTGCGGGTTCTGCGCATGAGGGCAGGGGAACATATCACGATTTGTGATATGAAGACAAACGAATATGACTGTATAATCGAGAAGGCTCGCGACGACATTGTTGTCGCCCGGATAGTCTCCTCCCGAAAGACAGCGAGTGAGCCGCCCTACCGCGCACGTCTCTTTCAGGCGCTGCCCAAAGGGGACAAGCTTGATTATATCATTCAAAAGGCGGTAGAGTGCGGGGTATACGAAATAACGCCTTTTGAGAGCGAGCGCTGTGTTGTGCGCTCAAAGCCCGAGAACGAGGACCGGAAAACCGAGCGCCGCTGCCGGGTTGCCCATGAGGCCGCAAAGCAGTGCGGGCGGGGGATTGTTCCCGAGGTTCGGAGAACGCTGGACTTCGATGCCATGCTGCGCGAGGCTAAAGCATGTGATTTGGTGCTGTTTTGTTATGAAGGCGACGGCACGCTGCCGCTCGGCCGGGTACTTGCTGAGAGGAGAATAAATCACAACACCGGACCTGATATTGCCATAATCATCGGACCCGAGGGGGGATTTACGTTTGTTGAGGTCGAGGCGGCAAGGAAATCCGGGGCAATTCTGACCGGGCTCGGGAAAAGGATTCTACGCACCGAGACCGCGGCGGCATTTGTGCTTGCCTGCCTGTCATATGAATATGAGCTGAGGGCATTTTCCGCATCCTCTTGTCAATAGTGGATTTTAATAATATACGACATAGAAATTTGTGTGTTTTTATAAAAAATTTAAAATTGCCTATTGAAAAACCACAAATTATAGTGTAGAATGTAGTTTAGTATATACAAAAAACTAATACAGAAAACGACGAGAGGAATGGCGGGTATGTCAAACAGATTGTTTCAGGGCGTAATTCATCAAATGAAAGACGCAATAGACCGTATTATCGGCGTCATTGATGAAAACGGAGTGGTTATCGCCTGTTCTGAGCTTGTCAAGATAGGAGAAATCCGGCAGGGAATACGCGACGAGGTGGCCTATGCCTCTGACATGGTGGCTCATGACGGCTATACCTATCGCCCTATCATCACTGGAAACAAGGCCGACTATATTGTGTTTGTCGAGGGCGAGGACAAGATGGCCGAGAAGGTTTCAAAGCTGCTCGCCATTTCGCTCGGAAACATAAAGAACCTGTACGACGAGAAATACGACAAAGGTTCCTTCATTAAGAATATAATACTTGACAACATACTGCCGAGCGACATATATATCAAGAGCAAGGAGCTGCATTTCAATACCGAGGAAACACGTATTGTATTCCTCATAAAATTCCACGGCAAGACCGACATTCTGCCCTTTGAAATGGTGCAGAACATGTTCCCCGACAAGTCCAAGGATTATGTCATCAGTGTCGGCGAGCATGACATCGTGCTGGTGAAGGAGGTCAAGCCGGGAATTGACTCAAAGGAAATCGAAAAGATTGCCACAAATATCGCCGACACCTTAAGCAGCGAGTTCTACACCCGGGTATCGATAGGTATCTCGACGGTTGTCGACAATATCAAAGACTTAGCCCGCGCCTACAAGGAGGCACAGGTGGCCCTTGAGGTCGGCAAGGTGTTTGAGACCGAGAAGAACATAATAAGCTATGAAAATCTCGGTATCGGCCGGCTTATATACCAGCTTCCGACCACGCTCTGCGAGATGTTCCTTCAGGAGGTGTTCAAGAAGGGCTCGCTTGAGGCGCTCGACCGCGAAACCCTGATGACCATTCAGTGCTTCTTCGAGAACAACCTCAATGTCTCGGAAACCTCACGCAAGCTCTTTGTGCACCGCAATACTCTGGTTTACAGGCTTGAGAAAATCCGCAAGCTGAC
>JBMNUI010000015.1:0-36352 GCA_050946195.1 Eubacteriales bacterium | reverse complement strand
GGCAAGGCTTTGCACGAGTGCTTCCATTTCTTCCTTTGATTTTACCGAACGGGCGCGCTCAAGGTACTGCTGCTGGCCGGTTTCGGGCAGGCTTGAGAAGACCTTCATGGCGTCGGGGTTCATGGCCAGCGCCATACCGAAGCCGAGCGGGAGCTCGTCTGCTGTTTTATTATTCATAATGATAGTCCCCCTCATCACATTTTTGTAAGTAGTCTGTGCCGGGAGGCGGGAAAATATGAGTCCTGCTATCTTGTTGTTGATTTTAGGTATATTTTTTGATATAATGACACCATGAATTGAGCAAATTGCGTCACCGCGGCGGCAGGAGACCGGATGTGTGACTTCACGAATCCGAAAGGAATGGTCGCAAACATGATATATCTGCTTGAGGACGACGGGGGCGTGCGCGAGCTTATCATCTACACTTTAAACAGCTACGGGATGACGGCGCGGGGATTTGAGCGGCCTGTTGAATTCCGGAAGGCGATGTCGGAGCGGCTCCCGTCGCTGGTGATACTCGACATTATGTTGCCCGAGGAGGACGGGCTTTTGGTGCTGCGCGAGATACGCGGCAATCCGAGGACAAGTCGTCTGCCGGTAATGATTCTCTCGGCAAAATGCATCGAGTATGACAGGGTGACCGGCCTTGACGCGGGCGCCGACGATTATGTCTGCAAGCCCTTCGGCATGATGGAGCTGGTGTCACGGGTCAGAGCCCTTTTGCGCCGGGCCGGCAGCGGAGTGGCAGACACGGTTTTTGAGAACTGCAACCTTGAGGTTTTCCCGGACAAGCATTTAGTGATATCCGACGGCAGGGAGGTCAACCTGACGCTCAAGGAGTTCGACCTGCTCTGCCTTTTGCTTCAGAACCCCGGAATGGTGTTCACCCGCGACCAGATACTCAACCATGTGTGGGGATATTCCTTTGACGGCGAGAGCCGCACGGTTGACGTCCATGTCCGCACGCTCCGAAAAAAGCTCGGGGCTTCGGGCAGGCTGATTGAGACTGTGCGCGGAATAGGCTACCGCATACGCGGCGGAGAAATCAAATGAAAAACAAAAAGTCAGATATACCGGAGCAGGAGAGCCGGCATATACCCGGGGACGATTGCGGTCCGAGTGCGGAGGAATACCGCGATTTTCTGGCCGACGCCTCGCACGAGATGAAGACCCCGCTCACCTCGATAATCGGATATTCCGAGATACTCATAAACCAGCCCGGGCTGAAAGAGGAGGAAATCCGCCGCTTTGCCGGGATTATCCGGCGCGAGGCCGCCCGGCTCTCGGGCATTGTTTCGGATATTATCGCCCTCTCGGAGCTCGACGAAGGCAGGCTGCACCGCGAGTTCGCCCGAGTTGATCTGCTCGACTGCTGCCACAAGGCCGCCGAGCGTCTCCGACCTCTGGCCGAGGCGCGGGGTGTGCGGGTATCGGTTTCGGGGGCGCATGCAGAAATATCGGGAATCAGGCCGTATGTCGTGCAGATGATTGAGAATCTCTGCGACAACGCCATAAAATATAACCGCGCGGGCGGCTCGGTCGGGCTTGCCGTCGAGGGCACCGCAAGTGGAGCGGTATTGACAGTTTCCGACACCGGCATCGGTATTTCGCCCGAGCATCTTGAGCATGTCTTTGACCGTTTTTACCGCGTCGACAGGGAGCGCTCCAAGGAGTTGGGGGGTACCGGCCTCGGGCTTTCGATTGTCCGCAGCGCCGCCGTACTCCACGGAGCCGAAATTGATATCAAAAGCACCCCCGGCGCCGGCACTACTGTGCGGGTAATTTTCCCGCCAAACAGTGCCAAAGCAAAAAAGCTTTGAAATTATTGAATAAAAAACCGGCCGGGCGCAGCACTGCGCCCGGCCGGAATTTTGTCGGGACAAAAGCGGAATAAGCCGGCCGGAAACATTAGCATCAGGGAGAGTTTTAACATACTATGTTGATATACGGCAAAAGGTGGTGATTTTTTTGTTGTCCCAAAAAGAATTTATAACGATGTCGCTTGATTTGAACCTGTTTTTCCTCAGGATTATGAAGGAGCACTCGTTTTTCCTTGAAGTGGGGTTCACACCAAAGGACAAAAACATGGCCGAGCGGGCGGGGGCGTTCAGGCAGAAATTCGAGCAGCTGCTGACCGAGGCAACCTCGCTTGCAAACGGAAATGTCAGTGCGGAGTTGCTGAGTTCAAATCAGGCAACTACGCAATACACACTCGAAGCCGAGCGGCTCACGAGCTTTTATACCGGAGTACCTTTTAACTTCAACCTCACAAGGCGCGAAGAGGCGCTGCAGCCCGCCGGCAACGGGGCACAGAACCCGCGCCTTGAAGATGCGGTAGAGAGCCTTGACCGCAAGGCATATCAGCTCACCGGAGAGCTGGTCGCCTTCAAAGAACAGTTGCTCGAGAGCGTCCGGTCCTGCAAGATGTTTACGCTCAATTACCCGCTCCTGATAGAACATATACTCAGGGAAGCCCGACACTTCATGAATATGCTCGTCAGGCTGGTGCGTCGGGAAAACATCGGCGGGTCAGGAGAGCTGCTCAGTCAGGAGAGATTCTGGAACCGGCAGATGGCCGAGCACGCGAAGTTTATCGCCGGGCTGCTCGACCCGTCCGAGGAGGCGCTCATCGAGACGGCAAGGATGTTCGGCCGCGAGTTTGACGAGTTGACTGTGGCGTCCGAGCGGGCATCAAGGCAGGCTCAGAGCATCGCCGGAATTACCGAGGACAGCATCCGGGAAACCGAGCGGCTGAGAGATTTCAAGGCAGCCGGCACGCAGGGTCTGCTTGAGTGCAGGATACAGTCGATAATAATACCCCTGCTCGGCGACCATGTGCTGCGCGAAGCAAACCATTATCTCTGCATAATGGGAGTTTGCCGGAACTAATTTAACCCGTGGTTTTTTCTGAGGTACTTGTTCTTGCGGCCTTTCAGAAAAACCACGGGTTTTTTGTTATTGGCCATGTAATAATCACTGTTTGTATGTCTCCAGTATTTCCTCGGCAATAACGCGGCGGGTCACGCACCTGTCCATCGCCTGCTTTTCAATGTGGCGATGCGCCTCGGCTTCGGTCATCTTCAGTTTGTCAATCAGCAGCCATTTTGCGCGGTTGACTATTCGTATCTCCTCCATTTTGGCTTCAAGCGAGGCGGTCTTCTGCTCCATGCGGCGCAGCCTCTCGCGGGTCCCGCTGAGCAGAAAGAGGGTCTGCAAAACTATCTGGGAGGATGCCGGCTTTGAAATAGTGAGGATACCGCAGGGAGCCACCCGCGCACAGATGTCGGGATAATGCTCGGCCTTGACAAACAGCAAAACTCCCGCTCCGCTGTCCTCGCTGATATCGAGCGCCAGCCTTGTCCCGAATTCGTCGGGAAGAGGAGTATTGACAATGACGATATCAAACCTGTTTTCAAGCAAATAGCGCCGGGCGGTTGTGGCATCCGGGGCGGTTGTTATCGGGTTGTAACGGTTCTGAGGGAGCAGCCCGAGCATGAATTCACAAAACTTTGTGGGAGATGATACCAAAAGCACGCTGTAACAGCGTTCGGCTATATCCACCTGCATCCCTCCCTTCGGCTCCGGCTGAATAAATTATTGAATGTAATGCTTGATAATCGACTTCGGCAGAATCCGCGCGATAAATGTGCTGTTTGCCGCGTATGACTTTGCCTCCTCAAGATTTTTCGGCAGCGGCTTGTAATCTCCCCTCTCGCTACCCGGCGTGCCTGCCGCAGGGGGCAGGGAAGCTCCGCTGCGTATCCCGGCAAGCCCTGCCCGAATGATGAGCGCGAAGGCAAGGTAGGGGTTGCAGAGCGGGTCGGGGGAGCGCAATTCGGCGCGCTTGTTGCCGCACTGGTCGACAAATATCCGGACGAGCTGCGAGCGGTTTTCTCCCGACCATGTGATGTACTTTGGGGCTTTGTCGCTGCCGAAACGCAGGTATGATTCCTCGGTAGTGTTGAGAAATACCGTCATGTCGGGGATGTGCTCAAGAATTCCCGCTACCACATAAGGCAGAATATCCCGGGCGTCCTCGCTCTTTGCCGAGATGTTGATGTGCATGCCGTTGCCCGGCTTGCCGGGCAGAGGTTTGGGCGAGAAATCGGCGCACAGCCCGTTTCTTGCCGCAATTGTGTTCACTACCGCGCGGAAGGTGATTACATTGTCGGCCGCGTTTGTCGGCTCGGAACAACGGAAATCTATTTCGTTCTGCCCGGGGCCGGCCTCATGGTATGACCTCTCGGGCATAATGCCCATCTGCTCGAGTGTCAGGCAGATTTCCCGCCGCACGTTCTCGCCCTTGTCTTCCGGGGCAATATCCAGATATCCGGCGTTGTCGTAGGGGATTTTGGTCGGCTCGCCGTTCTCGTCCCGCCTAAAGAGGTAAAACTCCATCTCCGAGCCGAAGGTAAAGGTAATCCCCGCATCTTTGGCTTCTTTGACCGCGTTTATAAGAATGGTCCGGGTATCGGCCTCAAATGGCGTCGAGTCGGGGCGGGTGATGGTGCAGAACATGCGGACAACCCGGCCGTGCTCGGGTCTCCAGGGGAGAACCGAGAGGGTCGAGGGGTCGGGGTGGAGCAGCAGATCCGAGCGCACCTCACCGCCGAACCCGGCGACAGCCGAGGCGTCGATGGCAATGCCGTATTCAAATGCGCGGCAAAGCTCGTGAGGAATGATGGATATGTTTTTCTGCTTTCCGAAAATGTCGCAGAAGGCCAGCCGGATAAACTTTACGTCCTCCTCCGCGACATACTGGAGCACCTCATCCCTTGAATACTTCATGTCTTAACCATTCCTTTCATTATTGAATTTATTGCCGGACCCGGCGGCAAAGCGGCAGCCGTAAATTAATTTTCAACATACATTTGCTTGTACGGGTTGCTGCTGTCGGGGGTCACTACTGTATATGTATCGCCGAGCAGCCCCGCCGCATCATAGCCGAAGAACCCGCAAAACCGCTCAATGTACGGGGTGATTTCGGCCATGTCGGTATCGGTTGCCTTTCGTAGCTTCGTGTGGCCAGGGAAATCGACGCTAAAAGCCTCCCCGCGCAGGACCATTTTCCCGCCGTGCATGCCGGTGTACGGGAAGTTGCCGACAACAGGCTTCCTGTCGCCATGCAGCCCCAGTACGATTATAATGCCGCCGGCCTGATACTCGCCGAGAAAGCTGCCGGCACGTCCGCCGATTACCATGACGGGCTTCTTTTCGCGGTATTCCTTCATGTGGATTCCTGCGCGGTAGCCGGCGTTGTTCCTGATGTAAATTTCGCCGCCGCGCATGGCATACCCTGCGGCGTCTCCGGCGTTTCCGTGTATCACAATAAGCCCCGCGTTCATTGTATCGCCGACCGCGTCCTGCGCATTACCGTGAACTATAATCTCGCCGCCGCTAAGATATGCACCGAGCGCGTTGCCCGGCACCCCGTAAATCTCGATTGATTTATCCTTCATTCCGGCAGCTATAAAGCGCTGCCCGAGGCAGCCCTCAATTCGGCAGCTCGGCCCCGCGCTCCGCAGCTTTTCGTTGAGCGCGGTAAAATCAAGGCTTTTTGCATTAATTGTCAATTTATTATACCACACCTCCAAGCCTTTTTTCACGGTATTTTGCGTCGAATGCGAACAAATCCGGGCTTTTTTTGAGCCTGTCAAAATCCACCCGGTCAAGCGGCGTTCCCGAGCGTATCAGGTCGGTGTATATGCCCGCCCGGTCGACCTCTCCGACCAGCACAAACCCGACCAGCTTGCCGCCCTTGACATACAGCTTTTTGATACCTTTATCTGTGACTTCCTCGTATACCTCGCCGCCCTCACCGGGGGTTATGCGGTTGCCGGCGGTCATTATATGCAGGCCGAAGAAGCCGATTGAGTTCATCGGGATTGCCTTGTCGAAAACACTCTCCCCGCCCGCCATGTTGATACCAGCGCTATGCCCCTGCATATAGGCGCCCGGCAGCAGGGCCATGACCTTTATGGTTTTATCCGACACATTAAGGCTCTCGGTGCAGTCACCGGCGGCGTAAATATCGGGGAGCGAGGTTCTCATGTGTTCGTCGACAGTAATCCCACGGCCGCAGACTCCGCCGATGTCGCGGACAAGCGCAGTATTGGGGCGCACGCCCGCCGCCATAATCAGAATGTCAAATTGAACATGCCGCCCGCCCGACATTACCGCGACATTCGAGTCAAACAGGGTGACAGATTCTCCGAGCATAAAGGAGACGCCCTCTTGTTCAAGTTTCGACCTGACCAATGCGGCACATTCCTCGTCGAGAATACTTGAGAGCACCCTATCGGAAATATCGGTGACAGTAATGCTGCCGACCCTGCCGTGCAGACCCTCGGCGGCTTTGAGGCCGATTAGCCCGGCGCCGAGAATCAAAACCCGGCTGTCCTTGCTGACTTCGCCCTCAATTGCAAGAGCGTCGTCAAGCGTCATAAAGGAATCCCGCGGTGCCGCAAAATACCGCCAGATAAGCGGAATGTCGGTGATTTCTTGGATTTTTCTTGTCGGAATGTTCTCGGCCTTGACAATCTCAAAGCTCTCGCCGAGCAGTTTTTCACATTCGGCGCGGGCGTGGTTGTCGTTGCAGAAGATATGAAAGGCATAAAAATCCTTGTATTCGGGGTAGATGCCGTATCCCGCAAAGCCGCCGCCAAGGCTGTTTGAGCGGTCGTGCATTAGGAGCATGCTTTCAATTATCTTCTCCCCGGTCATCCTCCGCCCTTCTCTTGAAATAATAGCCGATATCGCGCAGCCCGACGGAATCCGGACTTGACCTTCAATCCTCATAGTCCAAACCTTTCAGAAAAAAGCAAAGGCGTCCATTCAAAAAGGAACAGGTCCCTATGAATGAACGCCTTTGCTCATTTTGGGTGATATGTTATAACACGACCGGGCCTCGGTTGTCAATCATTTTTAAAAATTTTTGAGCCTTTCTGTATTTTTTTTTCATTTGAACCATTGGGGCGGAATCTGCAAGTGCCTTTGCATAAAACAACACATAAAATCTTATGAAAAATGTCCATTGACTTTGCGCCCTTTTGCATGATACTATAATCCAGAACGTTCCGGATTGATTTGGCCTGCAATACCCTCAGGCGCCGCAGGTTCTGCCGCCCGGGGGCTGCTCAAAAGGAGAAGAAAAATGAAAATTACCTATTTCGGCACCGGCGGCGGCGCCGGAGTCCCCGAGATATTCTGCTCCTGCCGGGTCTGTGAGGCGGCAAGGCAGAACCGCGGCAGGGACATCCGCACCCGCTCGCAGGCCGCAATAAACGACGACCTTATAATTGATTTTCCGGTCGACACCTTCCTGCACACGCTCTACGGCGGGTTGGACATGCGAAAACACCATCATGTCCTGATAACGCACAGCCACTTCGACCACTTTTTGCATCAGGACCTCTTCAGCCGTGCTCAGGGCGCCGACATACCCCTCAACATCTATGTCACAGAGGGCTCGTCAAAGCAGGTAGTGCAGGTCAAGGAAGCGCGGGAGGCGGCCTTTGCCTCGGGCAAGCGAATCCGCACCGACGAGATGGAGATAAAGATACATATTATCGGGTACTTTGAGCCCTTCAGCCTGCTGAATTACAAGGTCACCCCGCTTCGCGCACGCCATGCCGCAAATGTCGATTCGGCAATCTACCTGATTGAGGATACCACAGAGGGCAAAAGGCTGCTCTGGGCGCACGACACCGGGCTTTTGCCGGATGATACGAGGGACTACCTTGTAAAAGAAGGTTGCCGGCTTGATTTCGTGTCGCTCGACTGCACGCTCGAGCGCGGGAACTGCATCACCGCCGCGCACATGGACCTTGAGCGCTGCCATGCCACGCTCTGCTGGCTGCGCGAGTGTGGCCTTGCTGACGCGGGCACAAAAGCTGTGATAAGCCACATCGGGCACCTGCTCCGGCGCACGCACGCCGAGCTTGAGGTTGAGGCCGCCGAACTCGGCTTTATCACCGCATATGACGGGATGATACTCTACATTTAACACAAGGGGCTTTTATATGAGGCTAAAAAAAATTATGCTTGTCATACTGGCGGCAGCCCTCCTGCTCCCGCTTATATCCTGCGGCGGGTCGGGGGAAGGGGAGGAGACCACGACAGCCGGCCAACCTACTGACACTGCTAGAGACACAAGGCCAGACGGAACCACAGAGACCACTGAAACCGAAATCACAGAGACCAGTGAAGCCGAGACCACAGAGACTCCCCGCGAGATACCGCCGGTATCGCTCGAGATGCTGCCGAAATTTGACCGCGGCTCCGGGACGTCTGACTATGACTGCGGAGACGGTGTCTACATGAGATATATTGAGGGGCTGCTTCAGAGCGGCTTTGCGGAGTGCCTCGGGGTGCTCGAAGCCGAAGGCTATACCAAGCTGTCCTACGCCGAGATAGAGAAAAACTATTTCTCGACCTATGTCAAGGACACCGTGCAAATTTACGCATACTACTGCACAAAAGAGGCCGCAGCGCGGTTTATCATCTCGCCTTATGGCAGCACGGCAGACTCGAAAATAAACAATAGTTACACCGGTACGGGAGAGGTGCTGCTGACGCAGGTTGGAATAAACTACAAGGTGAAAGAAAACGGGATGTCCTATATAATTCGTACGCCGGCCGGCAGCTTTATTGTAATCGACGGCGGCTGGGGCGACCAGGGCGAGGCCGAGAAGATTCTGAACCTGCTGAAAGAGCAGAATACCGGCGGCGGGAAACCCGAAGTCGCGGCCTGGATTCTCACCCACCCGCACTCCGACCACATCGGCGCGATATCCGAGTTTGCCACCCTGTATCATGACCAAATAGAGCTAAAAAGGATTATATACAACTTTGTAAACGACGAGGTCATGAAAGCCTCGGATTCCAAGAAAATGATAACCGATTACAACAGCTACTACGCCACCCTGCGCCGTGCGCTTTCGGATAAGTCGGTATGGGGTGATGTTATAAAGGTCAAGCCCCACACCGGGCAGACCCTGACCTTTGACGGGGTGAGCATTACCATCACGGGCACGCACGAGGATGTTTACCCGGCACTCGACAAGCTTGAATACATGAACGCCAGTTCGATGTCATTTATGCTGGAGACGGTCGGCAACCGCATACTCTTCCTCGGGGACAGCACCGGAACGGTCACAAAAAAGCTGGCCGACCGCTATGGCAAGTGGCTCAAGTGCGACTATCTGCAGCCCACCCACCACGGCACGACCGGAGGCAATTTGAATCTTTATTCGTATGCCTCGCCGGAAGTCTGCCTGTGGTGCGTGCCCCCGGCTCGGTTTGAAGAGTACAAGGGCAGCGACTTCAACCAGTATCTTTTAAAAAATGTCAAAACACATTATTTCGACGAGGGTACGGTTACCTTGACGATATCTCCGAAATAAAAGAAAGCCGGGCAAATCGCCCGGCTTACTCCTTTTTCTTTCTTGAGAGCACGAGGACCGCCAAAAGGAAGAATATTGCGGCCGAGCCAAGCAGAACCGCGATGCAGAATACATCACTTGCCTCGGTTTCTCCGAATTTCAGCACAACCCCGAGCTTTTCCTTGAATTTTTCGACATACTCGTCGGGCACACCGGCAAAGCCGACTTTCATCGACTCAGCCATCATGGCCTGACGCACCAGCACGGCGGCATATGAGGGCGGGAAGAGCTTGACTATCCACTGTACCGCCTCGGGGAGCTGGCCTATCGGGATATAAATACCTGTGAGAAAGCCGATAAGTGTGCCGACTATTGTTGATATCGTTGCAAAAGCGTTAGGACTGCTGAAAAATGTGGTTATAAAGAACATCATCGAGGTGCTCGAGAGGGCGGAGAGCAGGATCAGTGCTGTCATTTTGAGCAGCGCCGGCAGGTTGATAAGATTGCCGCTGGAGATAAAAATGTAGATTTCGGCGACCACGAAGGTGATGAAGGTCATAATGAACCCGATGATAAACGCGCTGAGCACATAGCCCGCGGCGAGCTTCCTGCGGCTTATCGGCGAGACGTACAAATCGCGGTCGATCTTTGAAGCTTTATCGCCTACCAAGACCCCGAAGCCGCCGAGGGTCGTGGTCGCGGTGTTTGCGGCAATCATGCCCGCCATAATCCAGTTGGTCATAAGCTCGCGGGCGTTGGGGACCATATCATGAAATCCAGAGATGAGGCTATTGCCCAAAAACAATATGTAAATCCCAAGGATTATCAGCGTCGAGAGCAGCGAAAAGAACACCGCGGCCCTGTCTTTGAAAAACACTAAAAGATTACGCTTCAAAAAAGCCCTCATTGCCGCAGCTCCTTTCCGGTTATCCCGATAAATGCGTCGTCCATCGTGCCGAGCATGACCTCAAAGCCGCTGATGTACGGCTTGAACTGCTCGATGAGCGGCAGGGCGTCAAGCGTGTTTTTAATCGGTATAATGATACGCTCGGCAACTCTGGTGTGCGGAATCCCCTGTGGCGACAGCCCGGCCAGCACCGCCTCGGGACTTGTGCATATCAGGCTCAGCCTGTTGCTGGCGTACTTCTCGCGCAGCTCTGAAGGCGTGCCTTTTGCGGCGATTTTGCCGTTGTCGATTACTATTACATAATCGGCGTCTGCCGCCTCCTCCATATAGTGCGTGGTGAGAAAGACCGTTACCCCCGACTCGCGCTGCAGCCTGCGTATGGTCTCCCACACCAGCTTCCGGGTCTGGGGGTCGAGGCCGGTTGTCGGCTCGTCAAGAAAGAGTATTTCGGGGGTGTTGAGCAGGGCGCGGGCGATGTCACAGCGGCGGCGCTGACCGCCCGACAGTTTGCCGTAGGGGCGCTTTGCCAGCTCGGTTATCTCGACCTCGGCCATGGCGCGCTTTATGGCGTCGCCAAGCGAGCACCCCGAGAGGCCGTAGAGCGCTCCGCGGCAGCGCAGGTTATCTTCGACCGTGAGCAGGTTGTCGAGCAGGTGATCCTGGAACACGACGCCGATTGACCTGCGGATGGCGTTGTCGTCCTTGCCCAGAAGGTAACCATTGATGTTGATTTTGCCCGAGTCGGGCTTGAGAAAGGTGCAGAGGACATTTATCGTGGTGGACTTTCCGGCGCCGTTCGGTCCTAAAAAGGCAAAAAGTTTCCCTGCCTCGACGTAAAAGCTGATGCCCCCGACCGCCGCAATGCTGCCGTAGGATTTTTTGAGGTCCTCGACTTCTATGATGTGATTCATGTGTCCTCCCTCTGTGGGGAAAATCGGTAAAATTTTACTCAATCATTATATACTAAAATACGCAAAAAATCGTGTAAAAACATATTGCACAATCAGGAAAAAAGTGCTATAATGTTATCACTACAAAATAAGAGAGGGTTGGCAATGAAAAAAAGCATCAGATTTATTGCATTTCTATTATTGCTTTTAATTTGCGCCTCAGCGGTCTCCTGTACCAAGCCGGCTGAAGACGACGCCGGTACCACAACTGCGGGTTCGGATAATACGACCGAAGACCCGGGCGAGGAAACCTACGAGAAGGATAACCTGCCCGAGGGCCTCAACTACAACTCGGATGTGAGAATACTTCACTGGACAGAAAGCAAGCGGGTTGAGTTTTTCACCGAAAAAGAGACCGGCGACGTGGCGAATGACGCAGTATTTGCCCGCAATCGCAATATCGAGGAACGGCTGGGGGTAAAGCTTGTCTGGCACGGTGAGCCGGGAAATGTCAGCAATACGTCACACTTTGTAAGTGTGGTGCAGAAAAGCATTGCGTCAGGCGATCGGGCATATGATATAACTGCGACCTACAGCCGCACGGCCGGCCTTCTGGCGGTTGACGGCTATCTTGCCGACATCAATAAAATCGAGGACTCATACCTTGACTTCACAAAGCCCTGGTGGCCCGACAATATGCTTGAGACCGTGACCATCGGGAACTCGGTTTACTTTATAACCGGCGATGCGGCGACAAGCGTCCTGCACTACATGACGGCAATATTCTACAACAAAAATCTGCTCGACGCGCAGGGTATTCAGTATCCCTCCACCGATGTAAGGAACAACACCTGGACGCTTGACCGTCTGATTGAAATCACCTCAAACCAGTATCAGGACCTTGACTCAAACGGCAAGCAGTCTGACGGAGACTTCTACGGGTTTACCACGATATATTACAACGCCGACGCCTTCTACACAGGCGCCGGAATGTGGCTGGTCGAGCACGACGCCGACGGGATGCTCAAAATATCCGACGATTTTGTCAGCGAGCGGGCGATTAACCTTGTCGACAAGCTGGGCAAGTGGCTGACCACCGACACCTGCTATGTGAGCAGGTCCGGGGCTGCGGTTGACTATTACGTGCCCTTCGCCAACGGAACCGCGCTGGCCTGCCAGCTCCGTGCCTTTATGATTGACCCTGCCGGCCCCTGCAGCCTTACCAATGTCGACTGGGAGTTCGGTATCGTGCCGAACCCGAAATACGACCAGAACCAGGAGAACTATGCGACAATAATCGGAAATCCCTTTACGATATTCGGTATCATAAAGGATGCCGACGACGATACCCAGAGTATGTGTTCTGCAGTGCTCGAGTGCTGGGGCAGCGAGGCATACCGTCTTACCACCCCGGCAGTTTTTGAGAACTGCATGAAGCTAAGGTATTCGGCAACCGAAACCGAGTCCGAAATGTTCGACGTGGTGCGCGGCTCGGTTATCTTTGACCTGGGCAGAATCTTCTCGGAGGATTTGAACAGGATGAGTGAGCTGCCGAGCAAGGCGATGACCACCGGCGTCTCATGGGCATCCGCCGGCAAAACACACAAAAAGGCCCTTGATACAAAAATAAAGGGTATCAACGAAGACCTATCAAATCTATCAAAGCAGAATTAACTGAGCCGGTGTGGGGCTCTGCCCCACACCCTACTTTTTCTATGAAAACTCCGCCCCCGGGCCTGCTTTTTTAAGTTCAGTAACAATTAGCTTCACGTGCATCACAGTACAACAAAACCATTTTGGAAGCGCAGACGCAGAAAATCAGTAGTTTTTATTCCGGACAACACCAATTCATTCGGTGGGACTATTTTAAATGAGTGCAACCACATAAAGATCTAACGAATATTTCACAATTTTTAAATTTTTTGCTGCGATTATGTACCTCTTCACTTGTTTACAATTGATGAACTAAACGAATTTTTCGACTATGCTGCCGAAATAGCTAAAATAGCTGCTCAAGAAGATGATTTTGTTGAAATAGATCGTGATTAATTACCCGTATGCTTCGCGGAAACGCTCCTTTAGTGTTCTGACACATCTGGAGCCGTTTCCGCCTTTTTTATTGTAAACGTGTTTTATTGTTATCCTTGCAAGAAAGGAACCTGCCGCCGGGGAAATAATCGTTGATTTTTTTATTAGTCTATGGTAAAATCTTTATCTGAATTGTATAAAAGCCGGAAGGAAACACGCATGGCTCGGAATTACGTTGAATTTACAAAGCAAATGAAAAAAGAATACACCATACTGGCGCCCGACATGCTGCCGATACATTTGAGCCTTTTGTCCGGGATTTTCGCTCAGTACGGTTATCGCCTTCACATACTCAAATATACCGGGAAAAAAGTGCTCGACACCGGCCTAAAATACGTGCACAACGACATGTGCTACCCGGCAATCTGCACGCTGGGACAGCTTCTGTACGCCATTACCTGCGGGGACTACGACCCGCATTGTGTCGCGCTTATGCACTTTCAGACCGGCGGGGGCTGCCGCGCCTCGAATTACCTGAAACTCCTGCGCAAGTCGCTGCACAACATGGGGATGGATTATGTGCCGGTAATCTCAGTTAATTTCAAGGGCTTTGAGCGGCACAGCGGCTTTAAGATTACACCGATGATGGTGCTCAAGGGGATGGTATCGCTGCTCTACGGCGACATGCTGATGCTGCTCAAAAACCAGGTACAGCCCTACGAGATACATAAAGGTGATGCACAACGGGTTGTCGACTATTGGATAGATGAGCTCAACCGGCAGTTTGAGCACAACCGCGGGCTGCGCGGCAGGCGGCTAGAGCAGAATCTTGACAGGATCGCCGCCGATTTCAGCAAAATTGAAGTTGTGCGTGACCGTAAAGTCAAGGTCGGCATTGTCGGCGAGATATACGTCAAATACGCGTCTTTGGGGAACAACGGGCTTGAGTCCTTTCTTGAGTCCGAAGGCTGCGAATACATGGTCCCGGGCGTGATTAGTTTTTTTCAATACAGCTTTTCAAATCCTGAAACCGACAGGGAGCTGTACGGCGGCGGGCTGCTCCGTGCGCTATTCAGCAGGGTTTGCCAGAAGGCGCTGTGGGGGATGGAAAATAAAATGCTCGACACGCTCCGCAAATACCCGCAGTTTATCGCGCCTTCTCCCTTTGGCGGGCTCTGCAAAAAAGCAGAGATTCTGGTCGGCCGGGGGGTTAAGATGGGCGAGGGGTGGCTTTTGCCCGCCGAGATGGCCGAGCTTATCGAGCTTGGGTACTCCAACATCATCTGTGCTCAGCCCTTCGGTTGCCTCCCAAACCACATTGTGGGCAAGGGCGTGGTGCGGCATATCAGGGAATTGTACCCCGATGCCAACATATGTCAGGTGGATTACGATACCGGCGCCTCGCAGGTCAATCAGGAAAACCGCATAAAGCTCATGCTTGCGGTGGCCAGGGAAAACCTTGAGCGCAGGGGCTCCGGCGAAAGGGTCTGCGCGTCGCAGCCCGAAGAGATGAGCAGGGTAGTTTCGGTATGAAAAGAATAGGACTTGATATAGGCTCCACGACCCTCAAATGCGTGGTCACCGAGGGTGGTGAAATTTTATTTTCGGAATATGCACGGCATTACTCCCGGGTTTCGCAGATGACCGCCGAAATGCTCGAGCGCATCTCGCAGCGCTTCCCCGGGGAGAGAATGGCGCTTACTTTGTCGGGCTCGGCGGGAATCGGAATGACCCATGATCTGGAAATCCCCTTCGTGCAAGAGGTGTACGCCACCAAAATTGCCGCCGAGCGGCTTTTGCCCGGAACCGACACGATTATCGAGCTCGGGGGCGAGGACGCCAAAATCCTTTTCCTTACCGACGGGCTTGAGGTGCGGATGAACGGTTCCTGCGCCGGCGGCACCGGGGCATTCATCGACCAGATGGCCTACCTGATGAATGTGCCGGTCGAAAAGCTCGACGAACTGGCGGCGGCGCACGAGAAAATTTACACCATAGCCTCAAGGTGCGGGGTGTTCGCCAAATCAGACATACAGCCGCTGATAAATCAGGGGGCAAAGCTCCCGGACATTGCGGCAAGTATTTTTTATGCAGTCGTAAACCAGACTGTCTGCGGGCTGGCGCAGGGGCGCGAGATTGGCGGGCAGGTGCTCTATCTCGGCGGGCCGTTGACCTTCTTTTCGGAGTTGCGCCGCTGCTTTGACAGGACGCTGGGGCTATCTGGCATATGCCCCGAGCACTCGCTTTTTTTTGTGGCGCTCGGCGCGGCATACTCGGCGGAATATGAAATATACGATATTGCGGAGCTCTCCCGTCGAATCCGAGAGTACTCATCGGTATCGGGTTACATCGCCTGCCGGCCGTTGTTTGCCTCTGCTGCCGAATATGAGGCATTCAAAGAGCGCCATTCACATGACTCCGACAGCATCAGAATGATTGACAGGCCCGCCGGGGCCATGTATCTCGGCATTGACGCCGGCTCGACGACCGTCAAGGCGGTGCTCTGCGACAGGGCGGGGAATATACTCGACTACATGTACCGGCCTAACAACGCCCACCCGGTCGAGATCGTCAAGGAATATCTCGAATCGGTATACCGCAGGTATCCGGGTATCAATATTGCCTCCTCGGCAGTAACAGGCTACGGCGAGGAGCTGATACGCCATGCCTTTCATGTCGACTTTGGTGTCGTTGAGACCATAGCCCACTTTACGGCGGCAAAAAAGTTCATGCCGAACGTCGACTTTATCATCGACATCGGCGGGCAGGATATAAAGTGTTTTAAAATTCACAACGGCGCCATTGACAATATATTTCTCAACGAAGCCTGCTCCTCGGGCTGCGGCTCCTTTTTGCAGACCTTTGCCGGGGCGCTCGGCTATGAGGTCGGCGAGTTTGCAAACCTCGGGATTTTTGCCGACCGGCCGGTGAATCTCGGCTCGCGCTGCACTGTCTTTATGAACAGCGCGGTAAAGCATGCGCAGAAGGACGGGGCGTCGATTGAAAACATCTCGGCCGGACTGTCGATAAGCATTGTCAAGAACGCGCTCTACAAGGTAATCCGCTGCGCCTCGCCCGACTCGCTCGGGAAGAACATCGTGGTGCAGGGCGGCACATTTTTGAACGATGCCGTACTCCGGGCCTTCGAGCAGGAGGTGGGCAGGGATGTCATCCGCCCCTCGATTGCCGGACTGATGGGTGCTCGGGGTGCCGCACTGCGGGCTGTCGAACTTTCAGGCGAGGGCGGCAAAAGCAGCATACTCAACCCGCAGGAGCTTGCCGGATTTACGCACACGGTGAAGGTGACAAGCTGCTCGGGCTGCAGCAACCGCTGCCAGCTTACCATCAACAGTTTCGGCGGGGGCGAGCGCTATATTGCCGGGAACCGCTGCGGCCGGCCGCTGAAAATCCGCGAGAAGCAGCGCTATAACCTGTACGAGTACAAGAACGAGCTGCTCTCTGCCTACCGTAAAAATGAAATTGTCCCGGGCAGACCTGCAATCGGCATTCCGGTGGGGCTCAACATGTACGAGCTGCTGCCTTTCTGGAAAACTCTGCTCAGCGAGCTGGGGTTCAATGTCGTGGTTTCCCCGGTCAGCGACAGGGAGCTCTACATATCGGGGCAGCACACGATACCCTCCGACACGGTCTGCTTCCCGGCAAAGCTTTTGCACGGGCATATCGAGGCATTGTTGCGGTCCGGCGTTGATGCGATTTTTTATCCCTCAATGAGCTATAACTTTGACGAGGGGCTGGGCGACAACCACTTCAACTGCCCGGTGGTTGCCTATTATCCTCAGGTGATTAAATACAATGTGAAAGAGCTCAAAAAGGTAAAGTATATCAGCGATTTCCTCGGCCCACACAACCGGCGGGTCTTCCCCGACAAATTCACTGATGTGCTCAACAGGTATTTCGGGGGGTTCACCCGGAAACAGGTGAGGACGGCTGCCAAAGCGGCATACACCGCGTACGAGGAGCATATGCGCGCGATAAGGCGGAAGGCCGGCGAATATCTGGCGATTGCCAAAGAGCAGGGGCTGCCGGTGATTGTGCTGGCCGGCCGGCCGTATCACATCGACCCTGAAATAAGCCACGGCATTGACCGGCTGGCCTGCGAGCTCGGCGCGGTGGTGCTCTCCGAGGGCGGCGTGAGTCGGCGGGTGAAAAAATTCAAAACCGGGGTGCTCAACCAGTGGACCTATCACGCCCGGCTTTATGCGGCGGCGAAGTTCGTCGCCCGAAGCCGGGAGAACATACACCTCGTGCAGCTCGTGTCCTTCGGCTGCGGGGTGGATGCGGTTACCTCCGACGAGGTGCGCTCAATCCTCGAGTCGGCAGGGAAAATCTATACCCAAATTAAAATCGATGAAATCACAAACATAGGCGCAGCCAAAATCCGCCTGCGCAGCCTCTTTGCCGCAGCCGGGATTGAGGAAAGATAAAAGCGGGGCGCTGCCCCATGCCCCAGAACGCGGGTCCCACATTCAGCACTCTGCTGCCTTTGGCCTACCGGCTGACTTGGATAGGGAACGCGGGGGGGCGATCACAGATCGCCCCTACATTGAAGCAATGAAATATCAGACAACCGCTGGCTGACATTATGTTGAAACACTGAGCAAATATAAAAAACCGGGCGCGCCGGTGGCGCGCCCGGTTTTTGTCAGCCCTCAAGAAGTGCAAGGGCGTTTTTATATAGGATTTTCTCGGTCAGATCGTCGCCAAGCTTTGCCGAATGAATGAATTTCAATTCCTCCGCCGCGTATGACCACGGCGAGTCCGAGGCAAAAAGCAGCCTGTCGGGCGAATGGTTTTTCAGTATATACACAAGGTTGTCATATTCATCAGGCCGCTGGGAGGACATCGAGGTGTCAAGCCAGATGTCCTTGCCGAGCAGGTGCTCGACAACCTCACCCGAGCGGAGATAGCCGCCCATATGTGCGGCGATTAGCTTCAGTCCGGGATAGCGCGCGGCGACTGTGGCAATCATCTCGGGGCTCGCATGTACATGCCCGGGCGACACCGGGTCAAACCCGGCATGTGTGAGGATAAAGAAGCCGAGCTCCGAGCAAAGTTCAAATATCTCGTCATACGCCGGGTCGGTAATGTCAATCCCGATATAGTCGGGGTGTATTTTAATACCGCGAATGCCGGCCTCCCTGAGCCGGAGCAGCTCGCCGCGCTTGTCCTCGCCGCCGGGGTGCAGCGAGCCGAGCGAATACAGGGTTTTGCTGGTTTTTGCAATGCTTATGGCAAAGCTGTTCACATTGTGCTGCTGTTTTGCGTTGGTGGCAATGTTGCAGACCACGGCATAGTCGACACCCTGGGACGCGATATGCGCCTCGGTCCCGGACTGTGTGCCGTCGGTGCAGGGAAAGCCCTCTGCCTCTACATGGTCGCTCAGAACGGCAAGGGCACGGGGGGCGAGTGCGTCGGGAAAGCAGTGGACATGAAAATCAATAACCATCGCTCAGTATGCTCCGAGTTCCTCATTTTTCATGAGTTTTACCAGCGCGCTTGTGCCGAGCCGCGAAGCTCCAAGCCTGATGAATTCTTCTGCGGCTTCAAAACTGCGGATCCCGCCCGCCGCCTTGATTTTCAGCCCGTCCGGGACATGCCTGGCAAAGAGCGCGATATCCTCGAAGGTGGCGCCGCCGATTGAAAATCCGGTCGAGGTCTTGATATAATCGGCGCCCGATTTTGAGACAACCTCGCACATTCTGATTATTTCTTCTTCGGTGAGCAGGCAGGTCTCAATAATTACCTTGAGTATGTGGTCGCCGACAGCTTCCCTTACCGCCTTTATGTCGTCGAGCACCAAGGCGTACTTTCCTTCTTTAATGCGGCATATGTTGGCGACCATGTCAAACTCGGTGGCGCCGTCGGCCAGCGCCTGTTTTACCTCGGCGCACTTTGCCTCGGTGACATTGTAGCCGAGAGGAAAGCCGATTGTCGCTCCTATTTTAACTTTGCCCTCGACATACTCGGCAGCAAAGCGGATATGCGTGTTGGGGATGCAGACCGCGGCGCAGCTGTATTTTATCGTGTCGTCGCAGATAGTTTGAATCTGCTCCTCGGTGGCGGTGGGAGTGAGCAGCGTGTGGTCAACATATTTGAGAATTTCGTATTTGGTCATATGTTTTTCCCCTTTTATCTGCCGAACAGGAAAAATATCGCGTATGTCGCGATACTGCCGAGCATGAGCAGGGCGAGTATCGCGCAGATTATGCGGGTAATCAGCATTCTATTGAAGTCCTTTTTTGGCTCGCGCATGGAAATATCCTCCGTTTTATCGCCTTATTCTTCGCCAATTTTGAGCTGCATGGCTTTAATATCCTTTTCGGCGAGCAGCACGCCGGTCGCAGGGAGCTTTAGTTTGCGGTAGCCCTTGAGGTCGCCGAACCTCTCCCCGGGGTTGGCTATTGCCGAGACAACCTTCTGGCCTTTTTTCAGGTTTATTATCAGATTGCCGTTTGCTGTGCGCGTGGCTTTTTCTGCTATCAGCGAGGATTTTATAACTATTGCTCGGTCGGCATCCGTGGTTATCATGATGTCAAAGGGCCGATTTTTGTGCTCGTAGAAAGCGGCGACTATCGGCGAGGCGGTGGAACATGCCCCGGTCAGCTTACGCCGGTTGCTCTTGGTCTGGTAGACCGAGACCGGAACCCGCACCGCGCGGCCGTTCTCAAATATAAAGACCATGTGGTCGCCCTCCGGAAAATCGCACTCGGGCGAGACAAGCATGAGAATCGGCTTCTCGCCGCTGTCCATCTCAAGCCTGGTCGGAATGTAGTCGCCCATTACCGACGCCTTGACACATTCAAAGTCCGAGAGCTTTGCCCTGTAGACCTGCGCCCGGTCGGTGAAAAATACGATGTCGGAGCGGTTTTCGGAATCAAGCTCCTGGATTATCTCGTCGCCTTCCTTTAAGGTGTGGTTGTCGCTTGCCCGCAGCGAGAGCAGCGTGATTTTCTTGAAATAGCCATCCCGGGTCAGTACAAGGTGGACATTGAAGTTTTCGATATGGTCCTCCTCACTGTACTCGGTTATCGCTTCGGCTCCGATTATCAGCGATTTGCGCGGCTTGCCGTACTTCTTTTTGATTTCTTTGAGCTGCTCGGCGATATATGACTTGATTTTCAGTTCGTCGGACAAAAGCTCCTCGATTTCGGCAATCTCGCGTTTTAGGTTCTCGATCTCGCTGACGCGGTTGAGTATATACTCGCGGTTGAGATGCCGCAGCTTGATTTCAGCTATAAACTCGGCCTGCACCTCGTCGATGCCAAAGCCACGCATCAGGCGGGGGACTACGTCCTCCTCGCGCTCGGTCTGGCGGATGATGCTTATCGCCTTGTCGATGTCAAGCAGGATTTTTGCCAAGCCGAGCAAGAGGTGAAGCTTTTCCTTTTTCCTGTCAAGGTCAAATGCCAGCTCGCGGCTGACGCACTTTATCCTGAACCTTATCCATTCGCTTAAAATCTCGATGATGCCGAGCTGGCGCGGAACCGAGTCAATAAGCACTGTAAAATTGCACTTGAAGCTGTCTTCAAGCGGGGTGAGCTTAAAGAGCTTGTCCATCAGCTTGTCGGGGTCGGTGCCCCGGCGGATGTCAATTGTGAGCTTGAAGCCCGACAGGTCAATTTCGTCCCGGAAATCGGTGATTTCCTTGAGCTTGCCCTCTTTGACCAGCTCGGTGATTTTCTTCATAATCAGCTCAATGGTGGTCGAGTAGGGTATCTCATGGATCTCAATGCAGTTGTTCTTTTTGTCGTAGGTATAGCGTGAGCGGATTTTAATCGAGCCCTGGCCGGTCCTGTAAATTTCGCGCATCTGCTCCTTGTCGTATATTATCAGGCCAGCCGACGGGAAATCCGGCGCTTTGATAATTTCAAGAATTCTGTCAAGTGAGGTATTGGGGTTCTTCAGCAGCGCAATTGTCGCGTCGCAGACCTCGGCGAGATTGAAGGAGCATATATTTGAAGCCATGCCGACCGCAATTCCGGTGTTGGGCATGACCAGAATATTCGGGAAGGTGGTAGGCAGCAGGGTGGGCTCCTTCATGGTGTTGTCGTAGTTGTCTACGAAATCGACCGCGTTTTTGTCGATGCCCCTGAAAAACTCGGTGCAGATGGGGTCGAGCTTGACCTCGGTATAGCGCGCCGCCGCGTATTTCATGTCCGAAGAATACTGCTTGCCGAAGCTGCCCTTGGAGTCAACCAAGGGGTGCAGCAGGGTCTCGTTGCCTCGGGTCAGGCGCACCAGCGTCTCGTATATCGACATGTCGCCGTGGGGGCTGAGCTTCATGGTCTGGCCCACCACGTTTGCGCTCTTGGTGCGGTTGCCGGTCAGAAGCCCCATTTTGTACATGGTATAGAGCAGCTTGCGGTGTGCCGGCTTGAGCCCGTCTATCTCGGGAATCGCGCGCGAGATAATGACGCTCATCGCGTAGGGCATGAAGTTTTTCTCTATAGTCTCGGTAATAAGCTGCGGCATTGCCGGAGCCGGTGTGAGCTCTTTTTGTGTTGTTTGGTTTTTGCTTTTTTTCGCCATTAGGTCATCTCCTGCGGTATTTTGATGTGCGGGACTTAAATCTTTACCACCGTGTGCGCCGCGGCGCGGACCAGCCGGTTGTAGAGCGCCAGCCCTAGGCCGTCGGCCCGGGGCTTGCGGGCGTATATGATATCGCAGCCGAGCTTGTCCGCCTCACGCAGGGCAGAGAAAAGGCGTCTTGCCTGTGTGGGGTAGTCGTCGTTGTCGCCGGTGAGCACGAAACTCCCCCCGCCGATGGCGCGGGCTTCCTCCGGCGAGCAGATGACCGCACAGTTTTCAATGAGGCGTTTTTGCTTGATGTAACTTATGAAAACTTCGTCCGAGCCGTCGAGCAGCACCAGCGGGGAGGAGGGGGCGTAGTGCCGGTATTTCATGCCGGGGGCAAGCGGCCTGTCGTCGGCCGTCATCTCCCCCATGGCGGACGGCGATATTTCAACCTTTTCAAGGACGCAGCAGAGCGCGTCGTATGTCACGGCGCCCGGGCGGAGCAGGAGCGCGCCGTCGCTATTCAGTGCTATGATGGTAGACTCAAGGCCGATTTCACAGTCGCCGCCGTCGATTATCATGTCAACCCTGCCATTAAGGTCCTCGATTGCGTACTTGGCATTGGTGGGAGAGGGGCGCCCCGAGATGTTGGCCGAGGGCGCGGCAATCGGAAGACCTGCGGCATCAATTAAGGCGTGTGCCACCGGGTGTGACGGGCAGCGCAGCGCGACCGTGGGAAGGCCGCCGGTCACCCGGTCGGGGACTGTTGGCTTTTTCGGAAGTATTATAGTCAGAGGTCCGGGCATAAAGGCCGCGGCAAGCTTATAGTAATATTCGTTTGTGACAGCGTAGCGCTCGGCATCCGCGGGCTGCGCCAGGTGGAGTATGAGGGGGTTGTCTGACGGGCGGCCCTTGGCTTCGTAGATTTTCGAGGCGGCGGCCGGGTCTGTGCCGTTGCCGCCGAGACCGTAGACCGTCTCGGTGGGGAAGACCACCAGCCCGCCGGCCCTGATTATTGAAGCCGCGCGCTCGATGTCACGGTATGATTCTTTTGGGTTATTTATTTTTATGATTTCGGTTTTCAAGTTTTGCCTCTTTTAGACTCAAGCTATTATTCAATTGATGCCTGTACCGCTTTTCAGCCGCTCGGCGGCGTCGGCGGTAGCCAGCGCGTCGATCATCTCTTGGATGTTCCCGTCAAGAAAGCTGTCTAGCGAATAAAGGGTCAGCCCGATGCGGTGGTCGGTGACCCGGTTCTGCGGGAAGTTGTAGGTCCTTATCTTCTCGCTTCTGTCGCCCCTTCCCACCTGTGTCTTGCGGGTCGCGGCAATCTGCTCCTCCTGCTCGGTCTGTTTTATCTCGTATAGCTTGGCGCGCAGCATTTTCAGCGCCCGCTCCTTGTTCTGGAACTGACTGCGCTCGTTCTGGCACTCGACGACAATGCCGGTGGGCTTGTGCGTTATTCTTACCGCCGACTCGGTTTTGTTCACATGCTGACCGCCCGCCCCGCTCGACTTGCAGGTTTCAAAAATAAGGTCGGCGGGGTTGAGTTCAACCTCGACCTCCTCGGCCTCGGGCAGTACCGCGACGGTGACGGTAGAGGTCTGAATCCGCCCCTGCGACTCGGTCACCGGGACGCGCTGGACACGGTGGACCCCGCCCTCAAACTTGAGGCGCGAGTACGCGCCGTCGCCCTCTACCATGAACGAGACCTCTTTAAAGCCGCCGAGTTCGGTTTCGTTGGCATAGAGCAGAGTAACATTAAGGCCGGCCAAGGCGGCGTACATATTGTACATCCGGTAGAGCTCGTAGGCAAAGAGCGCCGCCTCCTCGCCGCCCGCCCCCGCGCGGATTTCAATGATTACGTTCCGGTCGTCATTCGGGTCGCGGGGCAGCAAAAGGAGCCTCAGCTCCTCATATAGCTTCTCGGACAATTCCCGGCAGGTCCGGTACTCCTCGGCTGCAAGCTCGCGCAGTTCGGGCTCGGTGGTACCTCCGAGCAGCGCCTGCGCTGACTCCATATCGGCTGTCGCCTTTTTGTATTCGCGGAATTTTGTGATTATAGGAGTCAGCGCGCCGTATTCTTTTATCAGCCGCTGGTATTCCTTTTGGTTCGAATAAATTTCGGGGAGAGAGAGCCGCCGCTCAAGCTCGCAATATTTTTCTTCGGCGGCAACAAGCTTGTCTATCATCTATACTCCTTGGCTAATGAATGGTTTAGTTGTCATTTAAAAATAAAACCGGCGTCCTGTGGCAAGAGCTTTTTTATCTGCCGGAATAATACAGCTTTTCATATGTCACGACGGACTTTGTGGTCAGCGTGACAAACCTGCGGGTCTCGTCGTAAGGGATATAGGTCAGCTTCCCGGCCTCGTCGGAATAGCGGCGGTCCTCAAGCCAGCCGTTGACCGTCCCGACTCCGGCATTGTAGGCGGCAAATACCGTCTCCCAGTCGCCGTAGTAGTCGTAGAGCCACGCGAGCAGGCAGGCGCCGTATCTTATATTTGTTTTTGGGTCGTAAATCATTGAGGCGTCAAGCCGCTCGCCGAGCATATCGTCGCTGAGCCACCTGAAGGTCGTGGGCATGAGCTGCATGAGTCCGACGGCGCCCGCCCCTGACACCGCATTTTCGTCAAAATTGCTCTCGGACCTGATTACCGCAAACAGGACATATTCGGGAACCCCGAACTCCTTTGAGCTTGCCGCTACATATTCGTAAAATTCGCGCGGGTAAACCGACTTGAGGTAAGCGGTGTACATGAGGCTGTAGATATAGCCGAAAATGAGCGCCGCGGTGAGTATAAGCACAATTTTCAGCATCCGCGGCGTCTTTTTGTCAGGAGCTTTTTTCATGTTAATATACCCTCGCGCCGCATGACCTCAAGCAATGAGGCTTCAAGTTCCTCGGAGGAGCCGTCGTTTCTTATGGTGTAGTCCGAGCGGGAGGTGTAGAAATCCTCGGGGGGCTGGCCGTTTATCCGCCGCTCGGCGGCGGCGCGGTCAAGCTCGTCGCGCTGCATGATCCGCCTGATTCTTGACTCCCGCCCGGCGGTTATAGCTATTGTAAAATCGCAATTTTTGTCAAATCCCGACTCAAAAAGCGCCGGCGCGTCGACAATCACAGCCCCGGCGCCGCGGCGCGCCCGGTAGGCGATTCGCTTTTTCACTCTTGCAAGAATATACTTATGCGTGACCGAATTCAGCAGCGAGAGTTTAGTCTTGTCGGTAAAAACAATGGCCGCAAGCGCCTTCCGGTCAAGCGTGCCGTCGGGGCGGATTACCGAGTCCCCGAAGTTGGCCGAAATTTCGTCAAGGCAGGGGGAGGGCGGAATTAGAATCTTCCGGTAAAGCCTGTCGGTGTCGATGGTCGGTATGCCGTATTTTTTCAGCAAAAGGCCCGCGGTGCCCTTGCCGCTGCCGCTCGGCCCCGTAAGCCCGATTACCTTCACCGGCACACCTCCCATCTAATAAACAAATCTCCTGATAGTCTATTATACAGTATCAGCCGGGAATTTTCAAGTGCCGCGCGGCTAAAACTTGGAAACCAAATATGACGTAAGGGTTGAAATGGAGAAGAAAGCATTGTATAATCATAGGTACAGTAACTGTTAACCGTTACAGAACAAATACGGAGCATGAAGTTGAAATATAAAATACTTTTATTCGATGCCGACGGCACATTGCTCGACTTTAAAAGGTCGGAGCGCGAAGCGCTTTCGGATATGCTCAAAGATTTCGGTCAGCCCTGCGGCGACGCCGCCGCGCGGCGTTATTCGGAGATAAACGATAGCCTCTGGAAGAAGCTTGAGCGGGGTGAAATAACAAGAAATGACCTCATTCTTAAGCGTTTTGAGCTTTTTGCCGGAGAATACGGCATAAAATGTGACCCCGAGGAAATGTCAAGGGCCTATTTTTCAGCTCTTGCGACAAAATCATTTCTGATTGCCGGTGCGCTCGATGTATGCCGGGAGCTGAGCAAAACCTGTCGGCTCTTTCTAATTACAAATGGATTCAAACATATTCAGGAGAGTAGGTTTGGCGGCTCATTGCTTGCGCAGTTCTTCGAAGGGGTGTTCATATCGGAGGAAATCGGAGCCGACAAACCGTCGCGCGAGTATTTCGACGCTGTTATCGCGGCGATCCCGGACTTTGACGCGCGGGAAACCTTGGTGATAGGAGACTCGCTGAGCTCTGACATCGCCGGAGGAATCGGCGCGGGGCTCGACGTCTGCTGGTACAATCCCGCAGGAGCCGCGGCGCCGGGGGGCATGAAAATCAATTATATTATAGCCGATCTCTCTGAACTTACCGGTATTGTAAACGGTAAATGACCGACAGTCACAAAAAATTGTAGCAACGGGGGCGGAATTATGGATAATTTTGCTACATTGTGCGCAGCCCTTGACGCCGTTGGCATTGAATATATAAAAGACGCTCCACTCTGCGAATTTTGCACTTTCCGCATAGGCGGGCCGGCGGCGCTTGTGGCTCTTCCCGAAAACGAGGCCGGGCTGATGTCGGCAATCAGGGTGGCTGAGGCCAACTCGACAAAGTTCATTGTCATCGGAAACGGCAGCAACATTCTTTTCTCGGATGACGGTTTTTCGGGACTTGTGATATCAACCCGGTGTCTGCGGGATATTGAAGTCTGCGGTAATGTTTTGAGAGCAGACTGCGGTGCGCCGCTTTTTGCGATGACCCGCGCCGCCGCGCAGGCCGGGCTTTCAGGACTTGAATTTGCCTATGGAATACCCGGGACCTGCGGCGGTGCGGTGTTCATGAACGCCGGGGCATACGGCTCGGATATATCGGCGGTGCTTCGCTCGGTGCGCTGCTATGATATAGACTCCGGGGTTATCCGCGAGCTGCCGGCAGATGAGCTCGGGCTGTCCTACAGGCACAGCATTTTCATGGACAACGACAGACTTATCATATTGTCGGCAGAGTTTGAGCTTGAGCCGGGAGATGTAGCCTGCATTGAAGAGAAAATGAGCGAGATAATGAACAAAAGGCGGGCATCGCAGCCGCTCGAATACCCCAGCGCCGGCAGCGTCTTCAAACGGCAGCCGGGGTACTACATGGGCAAGATTATAGAGGAGAGCGGGCTCAAAGGGTATTCTGTCGGCGGGGCGGCGGTGTCGGTAAAACACGCCGGATTTATAGTCAACACCGGCGGCGCCAGCGACCGCGACGTGCAGGCGCTTGTCGAGCACATAAAATCAGTAATCCTGAAGAATTACGGATTTGTGCCCGAGTGCGAAATCAGGTTTATTGAGCGGTAGCTGAATAATATAAACCGCATGGGCGGTGCGGAGTCTGAAATGACATATACCGATAAAGTAAAAAAAGAGCTCTCCGGTTTGCCGGTGAACAATCCCTGCTGTCGGCGTGCGCTGGCAGAGGGGCTGGTGTACGGCGCCACGGTATCCCCGGAGGGCGTGCTCTCTATCTCGGCCGGGAGCCGCGAGGCCGCCGGTTTCATAGAAAAAAGCCTCCGGGAATTTTACGGAGATGCTGTCAAGGTCGGGAAGGTCGGCGGCAGGAGCAGGATAATGCTGGCCGCAAATTTTGCGGCGGCTGACATCGCCGGGGATGAGCCGGCATTTGAGGCGACCTGTCCGGACTGTGAGGCGGCCTTTCTGCGGGGGGTATTTTTGGCCTGCGCCACGCTGAGCAACCCGCACTCGGCCTCATACCACGCCGAGTTTGTGCCCCACACTGTACAGCACGCCCGAGGCATATGCCGGCTGCTTACAAAAATCGGCTGTACCCCGAAGATAATCAACCGGAATAACGGAACCGGCCTGTATTTCAAGGACAGTGAGGTTATCGAGGAGTTGCTTGTCAAGCTCGGGGCGACCAGGGCGGCCTTTGATCTGATGAACTGCAAAATCGAGCGCGCCATCAGGAACGACGAGAACCGCGCGACAAACTGCGTGGCCCGGAACATCGCCAGAACCGTGTCGGCTTCCCGACGCCAGATTGAGGACATCCGCCGGCTGGTAGAGAGCGGTCGTCTTGAGGCAATGCCCTACGACATCCGGGTTACCGCAAAACTCAGGCTTGAGCATCCCGAAGCCTCACTCGCCGAGCTTGCGGCGCTGCACAGGCCGCCGATTTCAAAATCGGGGCTCAACCACAGGCTTGAGAAGATCGCGCACGAAGCGGCAAAGGACGGTAAGCCGGTCAATCGATAAGTGTAAAGCAGGAGTCAACAAAGAGCGGTGAGCCGAGTATAAAAGAAAGGAGCGACATATGCCGGATTTTGTGCACCTGCACCTGCACAGCGAATACAGCCTGCTCGACGGGGCATGCCGGATAAGTGAAATTCCGAGGCGCGCCGCCGAGTGCGGCCATCATGCGGTGGCGCTGACCGACCACGGGGCTATGTACGGCGCCGTGGCCTTTTATCTGGCCTGCCAAAAGGCTGGGATAAAGCCCATTATCGGCTGCGAGGTGTATGTCGCGCCGGGCTCGCGCTTTGAGAGGAACTCTCACGAGGGTTACGCCCACCATCTCGTGCTGCTCTGCAAGAACGCCGAAGGCTATAAAAACCTCATATATTTGGTATCAAAGGGCTATACCGAGGGCTTTTATTCAAAGCCGAGGATTGACTACGAGCTGCTCAGGGCGCACTCGGAGGGGCTTGTGGCGCTTTCAGCCTGCCTTGCCGGAAAGATTCCCACCCTGCTTTCGCGCGGCGACTTTGATGGGGCGAAGCAGGCGGCGTGTGAGCTCTACGAGATATTCGGCAAGGACAACTTTTACATTGAGCTCCAGAACCACGGGCTTGCCGAGCAGCGGCAGATACTCCCCGGGCTGGTGAGCCTTGCGAAGGAGTGCGGGCTGCCGCTGGTCGCGACCAACGACTGCCATTACCTGCGCCGGGAAGACGCCGACACCCAGGCGATACTGATGTGCATTCAGACAAACAGCGTAATAACCGACGGCCGCCCCATAGGTTTTGAGACCGACGAGTTTTACTATAAAACCACCGAGGAAATGACGGCGCTCTTCGGAGAGTACCCGGGCGCGATTGAAAATACGGTCAGAATTGCCGAGATGTGCAATTTTGACTTTGACTTCAGCAAGCACTACCTGCCGCGGTATCGCTGCCCGAAGGGGTATGACCCTGCAGGGTACTTAAGAAAGCTGACCTTTGACGGTTTTGAGGCACGGGTGAAATCAGGGCAGATAAAATTTGACGGGCAGCATACCGAAAAAGAGTACCGCGAGCGGCTCGAGTATGAGCTCTCGCTTATCGGGCGGATGGGGTATTCGGAGTATTTCCTCATCGTACAGGATTATGTCAACTATGCCAAGGGCCGGGGGATCCCGGTGGGGCCGGGCCGTGGCTCGGGCGCCGGTAGCCTTGTTGCTTATTGCCTCCGGATAACCGACATTGACTCGATACGCTTCGGGCTTATTTTTGAGCGCTTCCTCAACCCCGAGCGGGTCAGTATGCCGGATATAGACGTCGATTTCTGCTACAACCGGCGGGGCGAGGTTATCGACTATGTGGTTCGGAAATACGGCGACGACCACGTCTCGCAGATAGCGACCTTCGGCACGCTGGCTGCCCGCGCCGCGGTCCGCGACACCGGCCGGGCGCTGGGAATGTCCTACGGCGAGGTCGACGTCGTGGCCCGGGCGATACCCCAGCAGCCCGGCATGACCATCGGGCTGGCGCTCAAAATGCCCGAGCTCAAGCAGCTATACGAATCCTCCGAGCAGGTGAGAAAGCTGGTCGACACCGCCGCCTCGCTTGAGGGGATGCCGCGAAACGTCTCGGTCCACGCGGCCGGCGTGGTGATAACCGACGCGCCGATTTACGAGTATGTACCGCTGGCAACCAGCAACGGCACCCCGATAACCCAGTTCGACATGGAGACCATCGAGAAGCTCGGGCTGCTGAAATTCGACTTTCTCGGCCTGCGCAACCTGACAATAATCAACGACGCTCAGGAGCAGATAAGGCAGCATGACCCCGAATTTGACATTGAGAGCTTGCCTCTTGACGATAAAGAGACCTACGAGCTTATCTCCGCGGGCATGACCACCGGCGTTTTCCAGTTTGAGTCGGAGGGAATGCGGCAGATGCTCATGTCGCTGCGCCCCGAGAGCATTGAGGACCTGCTCGCCGCTATCGCCCTCTACCGGCCGGGGCCGATGGACTCGATACCGAGATACATCAGGTGCCGGCACGACAGTTCGGCTGTCAAATACGCCACCCTAGCGCTCGAGCCGATACTGCGCGAGACTTACGGTTGCATAGTCTACCAGGAGCAGGTGATGAGCATTTTCCGCGAGCTTGCCGGCTATACTATGGGGCACGCCGACCTCGTGCGCCGCGCCATGGCAAAGAAAAAGGCATCTGTCATGGAGGCCGAGCGCGAGAGCTTTATTGCCGGTGCCGCCGAGCGCGGTATCGACCGCGCGACCGCCTCGGGAATTTTTGAGAGCATGAACAGCTTTGCAAATTACGCTTTCCCGAAAGGGCACGCGGCGGCTTATGCCGTAATCGCCTACCGGACGGCATATCTCAGCGCCCACTATCCACATGAGTATTTTGCCGCCCTGCTTACCTCGGTGCTCGGCAATATGCCGAAAATCGCACAGTACACCGCCGAGTGCGCAAAACGCGGCATTTCGGTCCTGCCTCCCGACATCAACCGAAGCATGATGTACTTCAATGTCAGCGGCGGGGACATACTCTTCGGTCTGCTCGCACTAAAAAATGTCAGCCGGCAGTTTGTCGCCAATATAATCGAGGAGCGCAAGAGAGGCGACTTCCGCTCGTTTGAGGATTTCATCGAGCGCATGGCCGACTATGACATCAACAAGCGGCAGGTCGAGTCGCTGATAAAAGCCGGGGCATTTGACAGGCTGGGGGTCTACCGCAGCAGACTGATGGTCTCCTATGAGAAAATCATCGACGCGGTTGCCGAGAAAAAGCGGCGGAATATCTCGGGCCAGCTTGACCTCTTTTCACTGACCGAGCCCGAGGAGCAGCCGCAGGGTTTTTCATACCCCGAAATTCCCGAATATCCGCTGCGCGAGCGGCTTTTGCTTGAGAAGGAGTGCTCGGGAATGTACTTCTCGGGTCACCTCATCGACAGCTACAGCCGGTGTATTGCCGACCTCGGCGTTACACCCATTACCGATATCGCCGGGAGCGAGGACCCCGAGGCGGGCAGTGCGCTTGACGGCCGGCAGGTGGCGGTTGCCGGGATAATCAGCTCGGTCTCCGTCAAGATAACCAGAAAAGACGAGCGCATGGCCTTTATCACTCTTGAGGACAGGTACGGCGAGATCGAGTGCATCCTCTTTCCCAAGGTATTCCGCCAGTACTATGAGCTGATAAGGCCTGACTGCGGCGTGTATATTTCGGGCAGGGTGCAGCTTCGCGAGAACGAGCCGGCAAGAATTATTGCCGAGGAGGTCGGCGAACTGGTCGAGAACAGCCGCTACACCGGGGGAGCCGGCCGGAAAAAAGCTCAGAATGACAATAAAGTCCCGAAGGGGGCGGCGCCCGGCGAAGATCAGCCGAAAAGCGCGGGAATTGGCGTCGGCAAGAAGGCGGGGCGAAGGCTCTTTCTGCGGGTTGAAGCGGGGTCTGAAAAATTTAATAAGGCTGTCAATCTGGTGGAAATATTCACAGGCGAGGTGCCGGTGATTTTCTACGACACCAAAACGGCGTCATATAAAAAGTACGAGCGGGGAGTTGCGCTAACCGATTTTGTTGCGGGCGAGTTTGTTGAGCTGCTCGGGGCCGAAAATGTGGTTGTAAAATAAGGCGAACTAAAAAGCGGGGCAGAGTCCCCGCTTTTTTTGTCGGCAGGCGGCTACTCGGTGTAATCCTCGATCAGCGAGAGCAGCTCGCCTCTTGAGAAGGCATAAATCCCGCTCTCGAGCATCTTGCGGTCGGCCTCGGGCAGGCTCATTACCTTGACATTGATGATATCGACCAGCACCCCCGAGGAATCAAAAACCCCGATGACCCCCTCATATTCGCGGAGGACAAAAACCTGCTCGCCGGTCTCCTCACCGGCAGCCAGTTCGGAAACCGTTAAATTCAGCTTTTCAGCCTCTCCTGCCAGCCTGTCAAGCCGAACCGAGACGGAAACTATAAAATACAGGGAAATTGCCGATATCAGCACCGCCGCCAGAGCGACTATCAGCGCCGCCGTGGTCAATTCCCGCTTATCGTTTTCAATCTCCATAATTTACTATTCCTTTTTTCGTCTTTGTGTTTATATTATTATCATCCGGGAAAACATATATACGAGAAATATGTAAAAACCGGACACCGGGGGATAGTATGGAGGAGCAAAGACGCAACCATAAAATAAGGCACCGTTTCAGGGTTGTGGTGAGCCTTCTTGCAATTTTCTGCATCCTGACAATGGCGGTGCTGCTTGTTGCGGGATTTTATATAACCGTATATTTAAGCTCAAACTACGACGACAGCATTGACGTATCGCTCTTTACCGGGGCCGCCCGGCGGGGCGCGACCAAGATATACTGTTATGACTTTACCGACCGGCAAAGGCGGGTGGGAGAGCTTGTTGAGCTCGTCGGGGAGAAGCTGCACAGCCCCGGCAACTGCATATATGTCGCGTACGACGCGGTGCCCGATAACCTAAAGCATGCCTTTATTGCAATTGAGGACAAGCGGTACTGGAAGCATTCGGGGGTAGACTGGCTCAGGACCATAAAGGCCGCCGTCAACTTTTTTTTCGGCGCCGACAGCACCTTCGGGGGCTCGACCATCACCCAGCAGGTGATAAAGAACATCACCGGCCACAACGACGTCTCTCCGCAGCGCAAAATTCAGGAGATTATCTGGGCGCTCGACCTTGAGACAAAGCTCGACAAGACCGAAATTCTCGAGCTTTATATGAATATTATAAATTTATCGCACGGCTGCGTCGGGGTTCAGGCGGCGGCAAACACCTACTTCTCAAAGGATGTCTCGCAGCTAACGCTCATCGAATGCGCCGCCATTGCCGCGATTACAAACAACCCCTACCACTACGACCCGGCGCGCTTTCCCGAGAAGAACAAGGAGCGGCGCGACATAATACTCGAGCAGATGTATGAACAGGGCTATATCACGGAAGAGGAGTTCAGCGCGGCATACGGCGCCGAGCTTGTCCTCGACCTTTCGTGGTACGAGAGTTACGATGGTGTGAACTCATGGTATGTCGACATGGTAGTCGAGGATGTCATTGCCGACCTGTGCGCCGAGTACGGATACGGCAGGGAGGCCGCGAGCTTCATGGTCTACTCGGGCGGCCTGCGCATCTATACCGCCATGGACCCCGAAGTTCAGAGCCTGCTTGAGGAATACTATAGCAACGCCGGAAATTTTCCCGACTTATCCGGCGACAACCCCTTTGAGTCGGCAATGATAATAATCGACCCCTACACCGGCGACATACTCGGAGTGGCCGGGGCTGTCGGCGAGAAGACGGCAAACCGGGTTCAGAATTACGCGACCATGACCCGCCGCCCCTCGGGGTCGACCATAAAGCCGCTCTCGGTCTACGCGCCGGCGCTTGAGGCCGGGATTATCACCAGCGCCACGGTTTACGACGACGTGCCGGTCAGCTTCAAAAACACCGGCGGCGGGCTTGTCCCCTGGCCGAGCAACTCCCCCGCGGTCTACCACGGGCTGACGAATATCATCCGGGCAATACAGGACTCGGTCAACACGGTGGCCGTGAGGGTCCTTGTGGACCTCGGCGAGCAGAATTCGTTTGATTTTCTCGTGAGAAAAGCCGGAATGAGCAGCCTTGTCGAGCGGCAGACGCTTTCCGACGGCACGCAGATAACCGATATCGGGCTTGCCGCGCTGGCGCTCGGGCAGCAGAATTTCGGGGTCACATTACGGGAGCTAACCGCGGCATATTCGATGTTTGTCAACAACGGGGTGTACAACCCGCCGCGCTCATACATCAAGGTTACCGACTCGGCTGGAAATGTCCTGCTTGCAAAGGACTATTACAGCTCGGGGGTCCGGGCGATAAGCAAGGAGACCGCCTCGTTAATGACGCTCATGCTAAGAAACGTCGTCAGCCAGGGGACCGCAAAGGCGGTGACTCTCGATAAGCATGTCGAGACCGCCGGAAAGACCGGCACGACGCAGGACAACTGCGACAAATGGTTTGTCGGGTACACACCTTACTTTATCGGTGGCGTCTGGTGCGGCCACGAATACCCAAAGCCCCTCTCGGGGGTGTCGAACACCATCTGCCTTGAGATCTGGGACGAGATTATGACAATTCTCCACGATAAGTATATAACCGGTGGCGAGACGCCGGCCGGCTTTAGTATTTCGCCGAAGGTTGTCGGGGTCAGGTGCTGCGCCGACTCGGGGAAGCTCATGACTGCCGCCTGCCGGACCGACCCGCGGGGCGACCGCGGGGTGACGTGCTGGTTTGTGGCCGGTGAGGAGCCAGACGAGCGCTGCGACTGCCATATTACCGTAGATTACGACATTGTCAGCGGGGGCGTGGCCTGCCCGCTTTGCCCGGTCGAGAATCTGATTAAGGTCGGGATGATTCAGGTCAAGCGAAGCTTCCCGGTGCAGGTCTATGTGACCGACGCGCAGTATGTCTGGCGGAGGCTGCCGCCATTTATCGAGCCGGCGCAAAACTTAAACCAGCCTTTCTTTTTAAATCTATTAGGACCAAAAGAGTACTGCGGAATTTCAAATACCACCGCCCAGTTCAACAGGTACTGCCCGCTGCACGGCACCAAATCTTATAGCATCATGTCCGAGGCAGCCACGACGGTCGAAACAACCACGGCCGAGACGAGCCGGCCGCAGTTTTCATGGCCTCTCTGGCCGTTTGAGTAGCGCTTTTTCGGGTAGTGTGCGACATGAAAAGCAAAATCACCTCATATCATTATGATGTGAGGTGATTTTTTATGAAGAAAAGACACAGAGGGCGCCCGGGGCTTGGAATGATGTTTACCCCCCGCGAGAAGTCACTGGCTATAATTTTCGCCGTGGTATCGCTGGTTTCGGCGCTTGTGATAAGGCTGATTGTAGGCCCGCCCTACCGCGTGATTGCCTACTGCAACCTGCGCGGCATACTGCCTCCGGTATGGCTGATGTTTTTGCTGTGGTCTTTTTGGTATATTCTGCTCGGCGCGGCCTTCGGGGTAGTGCTCGGCTGCTGGCCCGGTTCAGACGAGGCAGCCAAATACAAGGGCGGGATGCTCTTTGTTCTGATGATGGCGCTCGGGTATGTCTGGTATCCCCTCTTTTTCGGGGCTGCCGAGCTCTTTTTTGCACTGCTGGTCTGCGAGGCGGTGCTGGTTCTGTCGGTGCTCTGCGCCTTATGCTTTTTGCGGGTGAAGAGGGCGGCGGCTCTCGTGATGTTTTCCTTTTCGGCCTTCATGGTATATATGGTGGTGCTGAATGTTCTGTGCCTGCTTGCCAATTAGAACGAATTTTACTGGAAATAAAATCGTTTAAATTAACCGATTTGGCTTGACAAGCGCCTTTTTTGGGGGTATAATCTATCTAGCTGAACACTAATGGAGGTAAATAAAATGAAGCATGTAAAAGCACTGGCGTTGGTTTTGTCACTTTTACTTGTCGTGTTGGCGCTGGCCTCCTGTAACGGGGAAAACGCCGATACCGAAGAGACCACCACCGAAGAACTCGATGTTACCATAAAGGTGTCAATGAAGGTTAAAGACATTAACGGTAACGTAGTGTACGATATTCCCGAGTATACTTACAATGGCAAACCCCCGACCGCGATTGATATAATCGACCTTTATTTCTACCTTGAGAAAGAAGAAACTGTAGTTCTCGACGAGTACGGCGACCTTATGGCAATCGGTAGCCTTGAGGCCGGTTCTGAGACTTCCGGCGATAAGGCGGTTACCACATACTGGTGGTGGAACCTTAATGGCAGAGAAGCCACGGTTAGCCCCAAGGATTACATTGTTAAAGACGGAGACAAAATCGAATACTACCTCAAGTTTGTATCTGAAGAAACTAATAAAAAATAAATGCGTTTTAGGGGGCTTTGCCCCCGTACCCCGGGAACTCTCTAAAAACGTTCCTTTCAAGAAATCCTTAAAAAACGCAAACCGGTCTTTTGGAAGAACCAAGAGACCGGTTTGAATTTTGTTATTTGACTATGATGCCGCCGCCAAGGACTGTGTCCCCGTCGTAGAGCACCACCGACTGCCCGGGGGTTACCGCCCGCACCGGTGTGTCGAATTCAACCAGAAGCTCGTCCTCCCCGGTCTGGCAGACAACGGCCGGCACCTCACGCTGGCTGTACCGGGTCTTTGCGCCGACCCTCACCGGGCCGGGCAGCGTGTCGGCGGCAATGAGATTTATTTGGCGGGCAACAAGTCTTTTGCTGTAGAGTTCGGGCTCTCGGCAGAGGGTGACTGTGTTGTTCACAGGGTTCTTTGACTTGACATACATCGGCTCGCCGAGCGAGAGCCCCAGTCCCTTGCGCTGGCCGGTCGTGTAGTGTATCAGCCCCCGATGCCGGCCGAGCACGCGCCCCGAGGTGTCGATGAAATCTCCGGGCGGGGAAGCCCGGCCGGCGGCCTTTTCTATGAAGGCGGCG
>JBMNUI010000014.1:0-37691 GCA_050946195.1 Eubacteriales bacterium | reverse complement strand
GTGGTGTCCTTCGTCTCAACCGGCGGCTCTGTGGTTACCGGCGGCTCTGTGGTTACCGGCGGCTCTGTGGTTACCGGCGGCTCTGTGGTTACCGGTGGCTCGGTGGTTACCGGCGGCTCTGTGGTCTCGCCCGGAGTTGTGGTATCGGGTCCGCCAGGGGTAGGCAGGCTCGCCTTCTGCTCCTCGGTCAGCCAGCCGGGAGTAGCTTCAAGATAAGAGGCTGTAAAAGCATACTCGCAGCGCTTCCCGCCCGATTTCTCATCGTCGTAGAAAGCCGATATGGGTGAGTAAATGTAGTTAAATGTCTGGCACTGGTTCTCTACAAAGTCCATGATCTCGGTAGGCATGAAAACGATAGCCCAACAGACGATGGATTCACAGGTCCTGTAGTTGAGACCCTCCTGGGCAAGATAAACTCCGGTCCCGCCTTCTTTGTTTGTCAGAGCGTCAAATTTGGCTTGCGCGGCGGCGTCCCATTTCATTATTCCGTAGGTTGCAATTCCGCTGTTCTTCAAATTGAAGTTTTTCGCAGCCCCGCCGTACGGAACTGTGGCGCCGGATGCCGAGGTCGCAGTTCTTGTCCTGTCGGTTGACGGGTTTGAGTCGACATAGAATACCTTTACATCCTCTGGAACTCGCCAATAAGCCTTAAAATCTTCGATGACGCAGTTAAAATGGTGTCCCTCAAGGTACATCCAGAGTATAACCGACTCACCCGGCTGGACCACTCCGTCCTCATACGGTGGATTTAGAGGCAGGCTCACGCCTGCGTCCCAGAAAAGCTCCGGGTCTCCCCAGTCCCATTCAATCCAGTAACCGGGTTTTATCGGCTCCACCTTGTACACCAGGGTTTCAAAGCTCGGACTAGTCACACCTGCGGTGCAGTTGAAAAGCGCATAGTCGTAGACATTCAGAGGTCTCCCGGAGGTGTTGGTAATCTCGATAAACTCATACGGCTCCTTCTTGGTGTTTTGATACAGGGGGTTTGTCAAATACGGTTGCACCGGTTCGTATAATGACGTATTGTCCACGCCAATTTCGGTGATCAACCAGTCGGGGCATACAACCGGAAGGTTTGTGTCGGCTATCACTGCAGTGACAGCAGCAGCTATCATGAAAACCAGCAACACCGTGGAAATAATTCTTTTCATCTTATCCGCTCCCTTCTTAATTTAATAATTCTATTCCTCAAAGCAACCATAGGATTCAAGCATATATTTTCCCGTTGCATAAAGGTAGTTTAGAGTGGCGAGCGCCAGCGCCGCTGACGGGTGCTTCAGGCTGCCATTCCCGCGGTTATACATATTCGGGGGAGGATTTTTGTCGCGCTTATAGCGGAGAAGTGACGCCTCAAAGGTAAAGTAGCCTTTGTATCCCGAGTCAATAAGTCCCTGCATAAGCCCGTCGGCGTCAAGACTTCCGATGAAAGGCGGCAGGTGGTTATCTTTGCCCGAAAAATTGTCGTGAACATGGATGCTGTAAAGACGGTCCCCCAGCGCCATGATGTCGTCGTATTGATTGGATTTGTCAAGATTGGCGTGCCCGGTATCCCAACATGCCTTTATATGCTCCGAGCCAACCTCGTCGATAAACTCGGCCAGCTCGCTGCCGCGGAAGAAGAACTGCTTTTCTCCCATATTGGCATGAGCACTGTTTTCCACAAGAAGCGTGACATTAAATTTTTCAAGCGCCGGCAAAAGCGCACAGTAAAAATTCTTGGCGCACTCGCAAAAAGACTTATAATCCTCAGGACGGGTGATGAGGTATTCGTTTGAATACCCCGCATGCACCACAATATTCGGTATGCCGAGGTACGAGCAGGCTTCAATAGACCGGTTGAGCATGAGCATCCCTACATCATAGGGAATATTATTGGCAAGTGGATTAAATGATGGCGCGTGCGCTTGAATGAACTTCATGCCATGCCGCTCGGCCTCGGAAAGAGTAAGAGCAAAATCCCCGGTCCAATTTTCTGACACGAGCATGCGCATGCGCTCGGATGTATCAAATGAATAATCAAGATACTTAAATTCTGACTTGGCGCAAAGCCTTACTGCGTCAAGCATGTCTATTGTGTATGGAAGCACAATTCCAATAGTTGTTGCAAGTTTCATGCCATACCTGCTTTTCAGTCATCAAGCGCATAGAGCTTGTCGTTTATGTTTTTAACAGCCTTGTTTAGCATGGTCTTGATCGAGGCATACTGGGAAGCCCAGCCTGTCTTGGCGGAATTTAAAATTGTGCGCATTTCCATATAGCCCACCAGGTTGTCTGTATAGAAGGGGGCGATGTCGGTAACGATGGTGTCATGTATCAGGTCAAGCATTTCAGAAGCTTTGGGGCTCGGAGAGTATTTGCTCTTCAACGCTGTTTCAAATATCGCGGGGGTCACCGTGCGATATGACTCGGAAGCCATTGCCTCAAGTACCGCAGACGAGAGATCTATCGATACAACGGTTTTGGGTATTGAATAGGTGGTGACTCCGTTGCCGTAAAAGGAATAGTATTTTTCCTGCGCTTCGTTATACTTCGGTGTGGGAACCACCCCGTAGAACACCGTTGACGACGGCAGATACGCCACCATGTAATAAAGGTCATATTCCCCGAATATCGCATTACCGGACCTGAACATTTCACCGTCTCCGGCAATATTGTCGGCCAAAAGGATGCCTTCATTGTCGAATATCCAGTTATTGAGCTTCTCGACAAGGTCCTGCATCTTTGGCCCTGAATACATCTCGCTGAGAACGTATTCGCCGTCATTGTTGACTTCAATCACTCGCAAGCCCGAGCCGTACATGAATGCCTTTGTGTGGGTGTCGGCCCAGAAAGCAAATCCGACCAGGTCACCGCTCGAAGCGTTTCCCGAGCTGTCCTTGTCAATGAAGTAGGGCACGGTCATTGAAATTAGCTTGTCAAGTGTCCATTTGCCGCTCTCAACAAGGTCGTACGGAGACTCCAAGCCAAAATCTTCGATAAGTTGCTCGTTGAAAACCGTGATAAAGGTGCTGTAAATCATTGACGGCGCAATATCTCCGGTCACAAAGTAAACCTTACCGTTTATCATTGTGTTCTGGACTATGTCTTGCGGCCACCAGGGCTTTGAAAAATCCACATACTCAGTAGAGGCGATATCAACATACAACCCCTTGAGCGTCGCATTGCCAGATACCCAACTGTATTGGGCTATCAGGTCGTATGTAGTGTCTCCTGAAGCGATAAGCGTTGATATGTGCTGAAGAAACTGCGCGCGATAATGGTTGCTGCCGTCAATTTGATCAACATTCAGCTTGATTTTGAGCCTCTCCTCCACATTTAGGTCCCGGTAGTAAAGCGAGTTGTCAATAACCTCCCCGGTAGATTCATCGCTCCATTCCTTGTAGTAACATATCCACGAAAGGATATTTACCTCAGTGTTTTTAAAGTCCAGTTCGGGCAGATCATCAAGAATATATCCCTTATCGTCAACCCTCTCTGCCGTACCTGTATCGGATCTTTGCGTTGTTGTATTTTCCCCGGGGTAATCGTCGCCCTTGGAGCAGGCGACAACCGAAGTCAGCAGAACCAACACCAAAAGTATCAATACTACTTTTTTCATAGCAACTCTCCTGTTGTTTTTATCGGTTTAGTTCAGCTCGCGGGAAATATGTTATTCTCAGCGCGGTGCATCCGTAGGGCACCAATGTGATATTTTGTTTGCCGCTTACGTATGACCTGCCGTTCACGCAGTAGGGTTCAAGCGTTCTGTACGGATACGGTGGGTATGAATAAGGCGCTTTATATGCTTCCAGATGCAATCTTACGGGAGGATCCTCCCAAGGATACCCGCCTATGCCGCACAGCTCGACGCTTATGTCCTCGGGGCTGATGTTCTCGTCGACCGCCACGTTATAATCGAGTAGCCAGCGCCTCATACCCTTTTCCTCATATACATCGAGTGTGCTCTTCTTTACCTTAGGACTTACATTGTACCAGTTCCAGCCCTCGGGCAGCGGCGTAAAAGACTCGCCTTCCCATACCTCCCAGTTCTCCTCAATCGGAAGAGCAAAGAGCAGAGGCCCGTATTCAAAGCAAATCGGGTACAGCTTTGAGCGGTCGGTGTCGTCAAGATAGCCGACGCGCACCTTCATCGGAAACTCAAGCGATATCACATCGCCGTCAGAAAATCCACCCCAAACCTCTGCAAAGGCACCGGCAGGGCAGTCAACTTCGAGGTGTTTACCGTTGACATAAATCTTCGCATCGCTGCACCAGCCGGGAATGCGGAAATAGAAGGTTTTCTCAATCTTCTTGCCGCAGGAAATCCGGTAGTCGATCCTGTCCCGGAAAGGATAATCCGTGTCGGTTGAAAGCGAAAAATCGTCAAAGTTTATCTGGCAGGGCGCATAAATGCATATGTAGGGATTCCCCTTGTCGTCGGTATAGGCTGCCGCGCTGACGAATTCGGGCAACACTCTCACCGACATCACCGCGCAGCAGGCGGTAGGATGGCAGGGGGAATAGGCCTGATGCGCGTGCCTTGCGGTCTGCGATGAAATCTTGGTAGCGAATATCTGGTTCGGCGTGGACATGTAGGCGATCGCACGCTCGTCCTTTTTCCTCGCACCCTCCGCCGCGTTGAACACGGTGCGCTCCATCTCGTCGGCATAGCGCGGCTCTCCGGTAATGCGCAGCATTTCGGCCATGGCCTTATTGAAAATGGTTATCGCGCAGTATTCGGTTTCAACAACCATGCCGAGTGGTGAAAGGTATTCGCAATCACAGGTGATACCACCGGTTTTCTGAAGCATTTTCGCCCGGAGCTTTTCGTATGCATTGACCGACGCCTTAAGGTAACGCGGGTCTCCGTTGAAATCGTACAGCTCGGCGGGATGAGTCATGGTAATCGCATAACCCGCCCCGTGGTCGGAACCATATTGCAGGGTATCTGAGAGGTATACACCAAGAGACTTGCCGAAAAGGTCGTTTTTCTCGAGGAAATCATAGTATTCCTCGCAGAATTTTATCAGCCTGTCGTCCCCCGTATAGCGGTAGCAAACCGTCATCGGACGGACTATGTGGACCCCCGCATATCTTGTCTTCCGGTCACCCGCCCAGTTGTCGCAGAACCAGAGCAGGCAACGATGGACCGCACGGAGAACATCCTCCCGTCCGGTCGCTTCATAATACAAAAGCAAGGCATTCATTCCGCATGCCGTTCCCCAGGCGTTGTAGTCATCGAAAAAGTCGTCGCCCTCGGTATAGGTACCCATGTAGCCGTCGGCACGCTGTGCTGCGAGAACCGCGTTTACCCAGTTTTCAGCCTTTTTCTTCAGCCACTCGTCGTCGAGCGCAAAAGCCAGGGCTATTTCCCCGGTCCAGTAATTGCCCGAAATCTCGGCTCCCCAGCCCGCCTTTATTTTCTCACCCCAGCGGGCTTCGGTTTCCCGGGTGATATAGGGTTTTAAAATCATAACCGGCTCCAATTCATCGAGGTGGCCGCCTATGCCATCGCGGTTCCTTAAGAGCTGCTCCCGCAGCCAGCCGCGCGCTACGATTTTCCCGGGCTTCAGTGCTTTCAGCCTTGCGTGTGTCTGTGCCATTTTTTACCCCTTGTTTACTTATGTGCATCACATTTATTAATAATTCGGAAATCTGCTCTAAATCTGTCTAATCTGGGCGAAAATAACCCGAACCATTTATAGTATTATAGTACGATTCTAACAACGACGCCCTTCGCAATTCGGTTTCATAATATCATCACGAATTTTAAAAGTCAAGCCACTAATAGCGAATAAGCGGTGTTATTCTCATATCTTTTTCTATTATAGACGGTGCTATTCTCTTATGGTCGGGAGGTGAGATATTGACAATAATAAGGGCGGTTATTTATAATTTATCTCAGGATACAAACTCGGATATGACGCAAACGATAAATAAAGGAAGGAAGATCCCCGATGAAAAAAACGTCAGTTATTTGTTTTTTGTTACTGCTTATTGTCGTAGCGGCTGTTTCCTGCATTGAAGATACCCCGCAAGACACTTCCACATACACCGACAACACAAGCGAGTCTACAAAACCCGAAGATGTCACATCATCTCAAGACCTCGAATCGAAAATTGTTCTTATTGCGGACGGCAAGGCGAACTACTCGATAATCCGCCCCGACAACTGCTCGGAAAATCTCAAGCAGGCTATAACAGACTTCTCCAAAAAACTCTCTGAATTTTACGGCGTCAGAATCGATTACGAAACCGACTGGACTAGAGGCGGGGGCACTGTTATCAATGACAAGCCCGAAATACTGGTCGGCAAAACAAACCGCATCGCAACCCAAGAGGCGACGGCAGGCCTCGATGCCGGTACTTTTGTCATACGGGTTATAAACAACAAGGTAGTAATCTGCGGCACTGATGATGAAACAACCATAAATGCAATAAACTTATTTTATAGTTTTTTCGTCTCGGGCGACTCGCTAATGCTGGACAAGTCACTCGATATTGTCAATAAAAATCCACCAAAATTCCTTTCAAGCTCGCCCGAACACCTCTACTGCTTCGAACCCGGCAACACACCTTTAATCGAGGCTACCTACACATCAAATTCGGCAATAGACCTCTCGGCCTCGACTCTGGTCGTAAACAACAACGATTTGACCTCAAAAGCTGTCTGGACCCAGAGCAGCGTGAAACTCTCGGGTGTGGAGTTTGCCCCGGGCAATTACCGCGCGGTTATAACCCTCCGCAACACAGAAGGCGGAATAAATGTGCTTGCAAAAGAATTCAGCGTAAGCGACGGTAGAACGATGAATCTCTATTGCGGCGAAATTCACTCCCACACCTCGGTCAGCGATGGCAAGGGGACAACCGAAGAGGCCTATATATACGCCCGCGACCGCGGCGGAGTCGACTTTTTCGCCGTGACCGACCACTCGTACAACAATGTCATGTCAAGCTATTTGAACAGCCAGATAGCGATTGCGGACTCATTCAATGTCCCCGGGAAATTCGTCACGCTCTACGGCTACGAGCTTACGTATTTTGCCGACTCCGGCTACTATGGACATCTGAATATTCTCAATATCAAAGATTTTATTACAAACAGCAAAAAACTGACCTCGGTTTACAGCCAGGTTTCAGTAACACCTGGTGCCTTTATGCAGTTCAACCACCCGGGCTACTCGTGGGGGACTTTCTGCGACTTTGATTATTATTCGCCGGCCGCCGACAGCGCCGTCTGCCTGATTGAAGTGCTAAACCCCTCTTTCACCCCATATTATGCGCTGGCGCTGGCAAAGGGCTGGCATGTGTCCCCGGCATATAACGAGGACACACACGATGCCACATGGACAACCAAAAGCCAAGCCCTGACCTATGTGCTCTCCCCCGCCCTCACTCGGGCCAACATTATCGAGTCGATGCAAAAAAACCGCACATACATGACCACCGATAAATCCCTGAAAATATACTACAAAGCCAACGGCCAGTGGATGGGTTCGCGGCTAGACAATCCCCAAAGTCTTGACATATCGGTCGAGCTGTCGACACTCTCGGCAGACGGCCTCGGCACCATATGCCTTGTCGGGGAGGACGGCATAATCGTAGCTTCGGTCGATGCCGGTAGCAAGAAAAATTACAAATGGGAGTTTTCGCTCTCCCCTGAGCACGATTATTATTACATAGTGGTCACTTCCCCCTCCATTTACGCGGTCACCGCGCCGATCTGGATAGAAAATCGGGATCTCATAACAATAACCGACATTGAACAAGGATTGATAACCGGAAGCTCGGACAATAAAGACCATTCTGTCAGTGTGTCCTTTAAAAACTATTCCAAAAAAACCATCACCGACATAACAGTCAGATTTTATCAAACCGGCACCGACGGCTTCGATATCACAACCGCAACGCCGGTCAAAACCGTAAAGCTCGGGTCGCTAGTTGCCGGTGGTTCTGCAACTGCGACTGCGGAATTCGCATACAGTGAGGTGGCAAGGAGAGTCACGGCAGTCGTGACCGGATATATAGACGGGGCTGCCTACTTCGACACAATCTATACCATATTGTCACCACTCTATATAACCGAGATATTGCCAAGCCCTTCAATTTATAAGGGCTGTACCGATCCTTTCGGATACATTGAAATATACAACAACTCTGATTCGGATATCTCTCTTTCGGGGTATACGCTCAGGTACTGGACCTCGGCGTCGGCCGACACCAACGGGACAATGTACTCAAGGGTGCTCTCAGGCACAATAAAGGCCCACGGAACGCTTGTTATTTGGTTCAAAACGATTTTCAACACCCTGACGGTAGATGATTTCAACACTTATTTCAATACAAATCTCGTCGAAGGCGAGAACCTCCTGATTTTCCAGGGCGGCAAAAACCAGTATTATGTACTGTCAAAAAACCAATCCATGCAGATAGATATTACGCACGCGGGGGTGGTCGTCGCTCGGGCACAATATAACTGGGGAGACAACCTGGGAGAGGTGGTAGCCGACAAGTCGGTGCTCTACAATTACCAGCGGAAATATACAGTCACCGCAGAAAAAGTGACAGCCTCAGCCGTCCCCACACCCGGCGTTGTCTACGAGTCTCAGGTGCCGAAAATTATCAAATACACAAAATAACATATAAAGACACAGGGGGGTATGCTATGAGAAAAATCAGAGTTGGAATTGTCGGCATGGGGTATATCGGCGAGAGCCACATTGACGCAGTAAGGCGTATCGGCGATTGTGTCATCACGGCGGTAGCCGATACGAACTACGAGCTGGCAAAGGCAAAAGCCGAGAAATACGGCATTGAAAATTGCTATGCGTCCGTCGAGGAACTCATAGCCGACAAAAACATCGACGCCGTTCACAACTGCACTCCCAATTACCTTCACTTTGATATCAACCGACAGATAATTGAGTCGGGCAAGCACCTGCTGAGCGAAAAACCCCTGACCTGCACATACAAGGAGGCCTTGGAACTGCTGGCTGTCGCTGCAAAAATGCCCGAAGTGGTTGCTGCGGTCAATTTCAATTACCGCATGAATCCAATGGTTCAGGAAATGAGATACAGGATAGCCCGCGGCGACATCGGGGACGTGCGCATTATCTCCGGTTCATACCTTCAGGACTGGCTGCTGTATGACACCGATTACAGTTGGAGGCTCGAACCCGAAATCGCAGGAAATTCCTGCACGATAGCCGATATCGGCTCACACTGGATGGACGCGGTTCAGCATGTAACCGGCAACAGAATCACCGAAGTCATGGCCGACCTTGTGACTTTTATCCCCTACCGCAAAAAGCCGAAAAAGCTGACCGAAACCTTCACCACCGCCCAGGGCGGCGAATACGAGCTCTGCAAAATCGAAAACGAGGATTACGGTGCGGTCCTGTTCAAAACCGACACCGGAGCTCACGGCTGCTTTTACGTCTCGGAGCTCTGCGCCGGCCACGGCTGCTACTTTGAGTTTGAAATTAACGGTTCCAAGGCCTCGCTGCGCTGGAATCAGGAAGAAAACGACAGACTGTGGATGGGGTTGCGTGACGCCGACAACCGCTATATCATCAGAAACCCGAACAGCATCTCGCCCGGGGTGAGACCCTATACCTCGCTGGCAATGGGGCATCCCGAGGGCTGGAACGACGCTTTCTGCGGCAACATCAGGGCATTTTACAATTATATTTTATCCGACCGCAAAGAAAGGCCGCCCTTCGCCACGCTGGAGGAAGCGGCATACATAGTCCGCCTCGTCGAGGCGGTGATCGAAAGCAGCCGTAAAAAAGCCTGGGTTAAAGTATAATAAAAATTAATTAATGAAAGGGCAGGATTTGATTATGTCAAGGTTTAAGTTTTCTGTTGGCCCTTGGAATGTCCACGAAGGTGCGGACGCCTTCGGGCCTGCGGTCAGAAACAGCATTCCACTTGAAGAAAAAATCAAGAAATTTGCCGAAATCGGCATTTCGGCTGTCCAGTTTCACGACGACGATGCCGTGCCCGACATCAACAACTTAACGGTCGAGCAGATCAAGGCCGAGGCACGTAAAGTAAAGGCCCTGCTTGACAAATATGGTCTTGCCGCCGAGTTTGTCGCCCCAAGGCTGTGGATGGACCCGCACACGACCGACGGTGGCTACACATCGAACTCCAGTGAAGATTATGAGTTTGCGATGTGGCGCTCCTTCCGCTCGATTGACATTGCCAGAGAACTCGGCTGCAACAATATAGTGCTCTGGCTGGCAAGAGAGGGGACGCTTTGCGCTGAGAGTAAAAATCCGGTCGAGAAGACCAGAAAACTTATCGAGAGCATTAACGCAATGCTCGAATATGACAAGAATATCCGTGTTCTGATAGAACCCAAGCCGAACGAACCAATTGACAGGAGCTTCTGCCCGACGGTCGGCCATGTCATGGCGATATCGGCTACGACTATTGATCCCGGGCGTGTCGGAGCCGTGGTTGAGAGCGCGCATGCAGTGCTTGCCGGGCTTGACCCTGCCCTTGAGATGGCTTTCGCGCTGGCATTCGGCAAGCTGGGCAGCGTGCACTTAAACGACCAAAACGGTGCTCGGTATGATCAGGACAAATCCTTTGGCGCTGAAAACATCAGGTCGGCCTTCAACCAGATTAAGGTCCTGTGCGACAACAACTATGGCTCGCACGGCGAATATGTCGGGCTTGACGTTAAAGTAATGCGCACCCAGAAGGCCGATGATTGCTACCGCCATATTATCAACAGCATAAAAATGGTGGAGCGGCTTGAGGCGAAGGTCGAGAAATACGACAATGAGTATGCCGCAAAGCTGATTTCCGAGCGCAACTACGAGGCGCTTGAGGGTTATGTGCTCGAGCTTTTGATGAGTTAATGTAATAAAAAGCGGCGAAGGATAAAGGCACAACGCCTGCATATCCTTCGCCGCATATAAAATCTGTCGTAATTATCCGCTTAAATGTACTCGCGCATCAGAAGGCCGAAATCCCGGTAATCGTCAATGCAGATAAACTTAAAATCAGACCTGTACACCGCCTCGTCATTACCGCCCAGCCCGTAATCGTCGCCGACATACAATACCTCGCTGTGGTCAAAGCCCTTCTCCCTGCAGTACAAATCAAGCGCATAATACTTGTCGTACGGCAGGGGAGCCAGGTCAAAGGAAGACGAGCCGCCCACAAACACGTTGTAACCGCCAAAAATTGCCTTTACTTCATTATAAATCTTTCTTCTCTTCTCTCGTGTGGGGTCAAAATTCAGTTTGTCCTCTAGGTTTGCTTTTGTGCCAAGCAGGGGTATTGTAATACATCCCGACTTGTGATATTCCACATTGTCGCCGGTAAAGTTCATGAAGTTAAATTTTCTTCTTATGTACCACACCTTTTCCTCTGTCTCTTCCCTGTTGCAGGGGACCGAAACATCTCTGACAATCTCAAGATCGCCGGTGCCCGGGTTGTAAATCCCGTATTGCATCCCGTAGTTGCCGATAATATCAACCGTGTATTTGTTCATTTGGTTGAAAATCCTCATGCACTGTCCGGCACCCACCATGAGCAGCTTATATTTTTTTGACAGCTTATCAAGCACTGCCCTGTTTTCATCCTCAAGCCTGCTTTTGTGTTGTGTAAGTGTCCCGTCTAGGTCCAGGGCAATAAGCTTCAGGTCAGACATTATTATTTACTTCCCGATTGATTTTTTCTTTATGCTAACATAAACAAGCAAAAAATTCAACGCATGACGCGGAAATTTATAAACAATCAAAAACGCTCAAACCGGTGGCAATATGCTGAAGGAAGAACGGCACAAAGAAATAATCAGGATTTTAAAGGACAGGGAGTTTGCAAGCGTGCAAGCCCTGAGCCGCATTTTGTATGTGAGCCTGCCTACAATAAGGCGCGACCTCGCGGAACTCAATGCCAAGGGACTTATAAGAAGAAGCCACGGGGGAGCAATGCTTGCCGGCGATAACAACGAGATCCCAGTCGAATTCAGAAGCACCTTAAAAACCGCGGAAAAAGCAAAAATGTGCAAAGTGGCTGCCGGGCTTGTCAAAAAGAACTACGTGATTTTTCTTGATGCCTCAACAACAGTCCTGCACATAGCCGATTACATAAGGAATATCGAAGGAATCACCGTGGTGACAAACGGCCTTGCGGCTTCAAACCTGCTTTGCAAATACAATATAAACACCTTTTGCACCGGCGGCCACCTGCTTACCTCATCGCAGGCCTATGTAGGTAGCCGGGCGGAGCATTTTGTCGCTGATTTTAACGCCAGCATAATGTTTTTCTCAACCAGTGCAATAAACAAAGAAGGCCTGATTTCCGACTATTCGGAAAGCGAAACCTCGCTCAGAAAAGCCATGCTGAAGCATTCGAGATTGAAGGTTTTTCTCTGTGACAGCAGTAAGATCGGCAGGGATTCGGTATTTAAGGTATGCGATATCAACAATATTGATTATATTATAACCGATGCTCCAGAGAGCGACGTGCTGAGTCCCGGCATTTCTTTTAAAAATATTATTTCGGTCGGTAATAAAAATGGCGCAGATTCGTGTTAGCACATAAAATCGACAATACGTCAAAAATCAACAAAAGGGGACGGATATTGTTATGAAGAGAAAATATGATATTGTGGTCGCGGGGAGCATGCTGGTTGACCATATTAAAACTATAAGGCGGCTGCCGGGGCGGAGCGAACTTGTCAAAATTGAGGGCATTGACCATAGCACCGGCGGGTGCGTCTGCAACACAGGCATTGATCTGGCAATCCTTGATCCCTCGCTGAAAATCAGCGCTATCGGCGTTGTCGGAAATGACAGGGATGGAGACATGATTATAAGTCAGCTTAAAGCCCACGGCATTAATACCGGCGGTATATCCCGCCGCGGGCAGACCTCGTTTACCGATGTCTTTGTGGAACTGGAAGGAGGATTCAGAACCTTCTTCCAGTATGGCGGGGCTTGCGATTTGTTCGATATAAGCGACGTTGACATCTCCGGGCTTGACTGTGATATTTTTCACATTGGATACCTGCTGTTGCTCAACAGACTTGACAGCACCGACCCAGACTTCGGCACAATCATGGCACGGCTGCTGTATGAGGTGCAGAAAACCGGCATCAAAACCTCAATAGATATTGTGAGCGAGAATAGCGACCGCTTCTCACGGATAGTCCCCCCTGCCCTGAAATATACTGACTACCTGATAATCAACGAAATTGAGGCGGGAAATACCGTCGGAATCGGTCTGCGCGACGCCGATGGCAGGCTCATAACCGCCCTGATACCCGAAGTGCTGAAAAAACTGAAAGAAATGGGCGTCGGGCGCTGGGCGGTCATACACTGCCCCGAGGAGGCGTTCGGAATTGATGAGGAAAATCGGTATTATTCGGCTCCCAGCCTCGGCTTGCCGGAGGGCTGGATAGTCAGCACAGTCGGAGCAGGAGACGCTTTTTGCGCCGGGGCACTGCTCGCCGCCCACAGGGGACTGACACTTGACGAAGCCCTGATTTACGGTAACGCCGCGGCGCAGGTTTCGTTGCGCTCCAATTCGGCAACCGGCAGCATGACTACAATTGAAGAAACACTGAAAATTATGGACGGTCTGCGTGGCACGAGGGCTTGAACCCAAAGTCAACGAAAAAACACTCATCTGCTCAGCCAAAGCCACCCCGCGCGGGGTGGTTTGCATTTTTCCCGCACTTCCGCATCCCGTCAAGCTGCATTGGGTGTGCATTATATCGGATTTTTAAAAAATGTTGACACTTTTCATCAACCGGAATATAATTAGGCTGTTATGGTTGCATTTGCTTGCAGAATTCAAAGCAGGAGTTTTTTACATGAGCGAGAAAGTAGCATTGATTTTAGTCGACGGAATGCGCCCCGACAGCCTTGAGGTATGCGGTCACCCATTCATAAATAAGATGAAGGAAGCAGGGTGCTACACGGCAGAAGCTAAAACCGTCATGCCCAGCGTCACGCTCCCCTGCCATATGTCGCTTTTTTTCAGTGTTCCGCCAGAGCGCCACGGGATTCTCACCAACACCTATACCCCTCAGGTGCGCCCTATAAACGGGCTTTTTGAGCAGCTGCGTATAGCTAAAAAATCCTCCGGTTTCTTTTATAACTGGGGCCAGCTGAGGGATTTGTCAAAGCCTGACTCGATTGCCCGCGCCTGCTATGTTTCTGGCCATATTTATACCTACCAAACGGCAAATTTAATAGTCACCGACGAAGCCATCAAGTACATAAATGGTTTTAATACCGACTTTGCATTTGTGTATTTGGGCAACACCGACGAGGTCGGACACGCCTATGGCTGGATGACCGAGGAATACATAAAATCGGTGTATGAGTCATGGGAGTGCATTGAAAAGATAGTAAGCTCAATCTCCGACGATTACACAATCATAATTACCTCCGACCACGGAGGACACGACCGCTCACACGGCCTCGACATTCCCGAGGATATGACCATTCCGCTCTTTATCAAAGGAAAAAGTGTTCCTCCGGCTACGGAACTCAAAAATGCAAACATAATTGATATTGCACCTACAATCGCCAAACTGGTGGGCGTGGAGCCTGCCGAGGAATGGGAAGGCAAATCACTTATATAAAACCCGCCCCCTTACAACCCAATTTTTGGATGAAAATTAAATGCCCGGTCTGATAACTTCAGACCGAGCTGTTTCATGGTGCGGGCAAGAGGACTTGAACCTCCACGGGGTTGCCCCCACTAGACCCTGAATCTAGCGCGTCTGCCAATTCCACCATGCCCGCATATGCAAACGGAGCCGCCGCATTGACGGCTCCGCTCTGGTGCGAGAAACGGGACTTGAACCCGTACGGTTAAACCACACGCCCCTCAAACGTGCGCGTCTGCCAGTTCCGCCACTCTCGCACGCAGCCGCAGCTCTTGCCGCGACGAAATATATTATACACTAAAAATGCGTATTGTCAATAGTTTAGCGGTGATTTTTAAAAAATCCATTTTATCAGGCGACAATTCCGTGCATTCTCTGACATGGTATAAAGTAATAAGCGGGGGTTATGTATGACATAATGACGCTGTATTTGAACAAGACTTTGTGCGGTGTACACTAAATGTATCAAAACAAGGGAGGATTTTTCATGGTCAGAGCAATAGTCGGCGCCTGCTGGGGCGATGAGGGAAAGGGCAAAATTACCGATATGCTGGCCCATGAGGCCGATATTGTCGTGCGCTTTCAGGGAGGCGCCAACGCCGGGCATACGATAATCAACGAATACGGAAAATTCGCGCTTCACCTGCTCCCCTCGGGCGTGTTCAGGGAGGGGGTCGTAAATATCCTCGGTAGCGGCGTGGCCTTTGACCCTGAGGGCTTTTTTGTCGAACTGAAAACCCTTTCGGAGCGCGGCGTGCCGCAGCCGCAGGTGCTTGTCTCCTCGCGGGCGCAGCTTCTGCTTCCCTTCCACAAGCTGCAGGACAAACTTGAAGAGGCGCGGCTGGGCAAGCACAGCTTCGGCTCGACAAAATCGGGCATCGCGCCCTTTTATTCGGATAAATATGCAAAGAAAAACATTCAGATTTCGGAGCTATACTCCCCCGCCCTCCCCGACAAGGCGGCACGGCTGGCTGAGGAAAAGAATATATTCTTCAAGGCATTTTATGGCGTCGACAATGCGGTTGATGCCGGCGTGCTGCTTGTATACTTAAGTGAGCTCGGGGAGCGGCTGAAGCCCTTCTTGGTCGACTGCCCGCGCTATCTAAACCGAGCATGGCACGACGGAAAAAACATCCTGCTCGAAGGCCAGCTCGGCTCGCTGAGGGATACCGACAACGGCATATACCCGTATGTCACCTCCTCCCCGACGCTTGCCGGCTTTGCCAGCGTCAGCCTCGGCATCCCGCCTTACGCAATCGAATCGGTGGTCGCGGTGGTCAAGGCCTATTCCACCTGTGTGGGCGCGGGACCTTTTGTCGGCGAGCTACATGGAAATGTCGCAGACGAGCTGCGCCGGCGGGGCGGCTCAGACGGCGAGTACGGCGCCACTACCGGCCGGCCGCGCCGCATGGCCTGGTTTGACGCGGTGGCCGCAAGATACGGCTGCATGCTTCAGGGTGCCACCGAGGTTGCTCTCACCCTAGTCGACGTGCTCGGCTATCTTGAGCGAATCCCGGTCTGCACAGGGTACATAATCGACGGGAAAACAACCCGCGACTTCCCCGAGACCTGCCTGCTTGACACTGCCGAGCCGGTTTACGAATACCTCGAAGGCTGGCACTGCGACATCTCGGGCGTGCGGTCCTACAAGGACCTGCCATATGCCGCGAAAAAATATATCGACTTTATTGAGGAACAGCTCGGCGTGCCGATTAAAATGGTGTCCAACAGCCCGCGCAGGGATCAGATGCTCTACCGCTGAAAACTGCTTGCCTATAACTTTAACCTAGCGACGGCGAACGCAGGCTGATTTCAATGCTGCGGCTCGATACCGGCGAGATACGCATAGGCGCCAGCGACATGACCCTTGCATATTTCCTTTTGCCGCACCTTGAGAAGTTCCATTCGCTGCACCCGGGCATCAGGATATCGATTACAAACCAGCCGACCCCAGAGACAGTCGAGCTGTTGTCCGAGGGAAAAATCGACTTTGCCGCGGTCAGCGAGCCGATAGATTGCCCGGATGAGGATATATCGGTTAGTCCGGTGCGCGAAATCGAGGACATATTCATCTGCGGCAACAGGTATTCAGAACTGCTTGAGAAGGCAATCCCCATATCTGCACTGCCGGCCGACCAGCTTATCATGCTTGAGCGCAAAACCAGCACCCGCGCCTATCTTGACGCAGAGTTTGCCAGGCGGGGCTACTCTGCCCGGCCCAAGTTTGAGCTTGCCACAAGCTCGCTTATCGTGCAGTTTGCCGCGCGCAACCTCGGGGTGGGCTGCGTGGTGCGGGATTTTGCCGCAGAGGCGCTCGCGCGCGGCGAAGTGGGTGAAATCAAGGTAACCGACCCCCTGCCGCCCCGGCATATCTGCATACTGCGCAAGACCACCGATATTTCGCGCGCCGCCGATGCGCTGATGAAACTTATTTTGGGTGATGAATAATTGTCCCGTCTCCCCCTAAATGGAGTTTTTTGCGTTTTGGTGATTAACTTTGAATCCGTATCACTGTGAAACATGCCGTAGGGGCGATCTGCGATCACCCGAGCGTCCTCATGCGCCCTTCTAAAGTCAGCCGGCAGGCTAAAGGCAGCCAAGCGCGGGATGTGGGGCCCGCGCTTATTTATTTGCGAGTATTTTTGGTAATTTTTAGACCCTTTTTGAAAAAGGTCAAGCGGGGGTTTGGGGGCAGAGCCCCCGCAAGCAAACCGGGGTCGGGGACAACGCCCCTGTAGTAAAAGCTCCTCGCCTGCGGGGAGCGGACCAGCACGGCCTCTGACAGCAGGCTCTCCTGCTCTGGGGTGTATTTGAAGGCCGCGACAATTTCGTCGCCGGCGAACACAACAGTCCTGATATCCCTAGCCAGCGTGTCATAGGAAAACGGCGTTTTGGTCACCGGGCCGTGTATGCCGAAGACAATATCCCGGCTTTTGGCGATATGCTCTGACGCCGCGGGATACAGCGAACTCTCCTGCACTGAGACTCCGACATATGTAAACTTTTCGTCCCCGAAGTCAAGTGAGAGCATGACCGTCGGGTGGGTCGAACGCTTTATGTACGCGGTGTCGGCCACAAGCGCGCCCGAGCCGAACACCACAAGCGGGGTGCCGGGTTTGTACATGATTGTGTTGCAGCCCTGTTTTTCGGCGATATAGACAAGGCTCAGCATAACGCCATACTCCCGCTCGTCGCGCGGCTCGGGCAGCCACAGCTCCCTCACAATCTCGATCATAAGCAGCCATTCTGTGCTTGCAATATGCTTTTGGTGATAATGTGTCAGCATATACACTTTTATTTCGCTGACGCCCTCCCGGTCGGCGGCGGCAAGCGCCAGCCCGATATTTGACCTGCTCCCGTCGGATATATCGCAGATTACGGCGTCGCCCTGCGAGGTGATGACCAGCATTTCGTTTTTCCTCTCGCAGAGATATGTAAGGCTCAGATTGCCGGCGTTAGCAGAGCTGCAGACAACAAGACATATCGCAAATGCTGCTGCCGCCGCGGCGGGCGGCAGCAGCATTATCCACTTCCGCCGGAGCCTGACGACAGACAGAACGGCAAGCGCCATAGTCATCGCTATAATAATCACCCCGGCAAAGGCATACCTCAGCGAGACCACCGCGTATTCCTTACCCGAAAAATACGCGCAGAAATCAAGCATTCCCCGCGAGACAAGCCGAATCAGCCGGGCAATAATACCGGCCGCCGCCGGCAGACCTTGACAGGCAAGAAAAAGCAGCACGCCGGCGAGCAGCAGCGTCGCCGCCGGCGCAAGCACGATATTTGCGAGCAGGGTAACCATTGACAGCTCGCCGAAAAAGAGCCAAGTAAAGATAGCTACGGCGAGATTTGCCGACAGGGTTGCAATTATCAGAGTCGCGAGGCATTTAAGCGCTTTGGCGGCAATTTTCCGCACCGGCCCGCCGTTCAGTTTATCGGTCAAACGGTCCAGCGCCTCGCGCGAGGCCGTAACTCCTACAATAAGCCCGAGCGTAGCAATAAAAGACAAAAGCAGCCCGGCGTCGGCCACCGAGCTCTGAGATACGGCAATAATCAGCGCGCAGGCAAGAAAGAGCGAGGTTATCGGGTCGGCCTGCGCCGCCATTATATATGCAGCGTATACCAAAATCAGCATTATAGCCGCCCTTGCCGCCGAGAGGTGAAATCCGGTGAGCGCGAGATAAAAAAGCGTAAACACTGTCAATAGGACGCAGCGCACTCCACGGCCGAACCGGAGCCGCCCGAGCGCAAGCCCCGCGGTGCCTACCAGAATGGTCATATGCATCCCGCTCAGGGCAAGCATGTGCGAGCTGCCGGTACGCCGAAAGTCGCGAAGGGTACTCTCCGACAGCAAATCCCGGCGTCCGAGCGCCATCGCCGCGGCAAGTCTTCCCTCCTCTCCCCCGACCGCCGACTCTATCAGCGCCGTCACCCGCCGGTTGAGCCGGCTCAGCCACACCGACAGCACAAACCTGTCCTCGTCGACAATTTTAAGGTCGGTGTCGGCAGACACGACGCACCTGAAAACAAAGCCATCTGCAATCTGCGCCCGCTTGTCGGATGTGCTGTAGCTTAAGTACCCGAGCTTCTCGGGCACGGCGCGTGCCGAAAAGGCATACCCCGGCTGCAGGTCGCTGACAAACTCACAGTCAAGTATTGCTTTATAGCTCGCTTTCCTGCCGTCAATCCCCTCAATTCTGACGCTGTATCCGCTCGAAAACGAGCCGGTGTATCTGCGCTCAAGCACGACGCCCTCAATTACACACTCTGTGCCGCACAGCTCCTGCGCCGACATGTAGTAGACATCAAAATATAGAAACGACAAAAGCAGGCCGAGCAGCGCGGACGCGGACGCGGCGGCAGTCATGGCGAATTTCTTTTTCCCGAGACGCCCGAGCGAAAAAAACACGGCGCAAAAAAGCGCCGCGGCAACTATAATAACCGATACCGCGTATTTAAATCTCGCCTCAATACAAAACCCAAACAGCGACGCTGCCATGAAGGCCGCGCAGACAAGCGCGAGCGGCCTGCGGTGGAATAGCTGCATGTGTTTTTCTCTGGGGGAAACTTTTTGAAAAAAGTTTCCCCAGACCCCCTCCAAAAACTTTTCCTCACGTTGTGGGGCTCTGCCCCACACCCCGTTTTTGCTTCGGGGGCTCTGCCCCCGTGCCCCTGCTCAAGACCCTTTTTGAAAAAAAGGTCTTGAGAATCTCCAAAAACTTTTAACCAACGCGCAAATTATGTAGAGCGGGTAACACGTCGGTCGCTTTGCTGCCATTAGCCCACCGTCTGACTTGAAAAGGGGATGCGACAAAGCTCAGTCCCTCACTCTGGGCTTTTTTCGGGAGCACTGCACCCGTGGTAGCATTACTTAATGTGCTTTTTGTAAATTTTTCCGGTCTGAGTGAGATACTCCCGGCACATTGCCACCCAGTCGGTCTGAATGATGTCATAGCCCATGTCGGCCAGCCTGCCCCAACCGTCGGCAGGGTCGCCTGTCAGCGAGGTATCGTCGCTCATCCCGGCGGCAAGCTGAACCGTGTATCTGTAGATAATCGCATTTGCCCAGATGAGCTTTCCCGCCTTGTGCAGCTTGTCAATGTAAGCTTCACTTGCCAGCTCGCTGTCCATCGAGCTGAACACCACCTCTACCCCGGCAAAATTAAGCTTCATCGAAGACAGAATGTCAAAACACTCGTCCTTCATGTTGACTATCGGCATATACATAATATCCGGGGCGCACTCCGCAATAATGTCAAAATACTGTTGCTTCGGCTTGCTCTTGAGGATTATCTGCTCCTCCATCCCGTGGCGGCGCACGCAGGCCACCACCTCGGGGAAGAAGTACCAGCAGTGGTCAAGGTTGATGTAGCATTTATCCTTAAGATACTCGAGCACCTCGTCAAGCGTGTTGACCCCGAACTGGGTAATTTCATTGTCCTGATTGACATATCGCAAGTCTTTTATGGCATCGGACGTGTTGTCCCTTACAAAATGCTTTGGCGCAAGTAGGTGCGGCTCCTCTTTTCCCTCATGGAAAACATAAAGCTGCCCGTCGGCCGAGCGCTGCACGTCAAGCTCCATTATATCCGCCCCCTGATGCAGCGCTATTTCAAATGCGGCGAGCGTGTTGCAGGGGATGTTGCCCCCCGATATGCCGCGGTGTGCGGCGAGAAGTATGCGTTTGTCCTTTGCTTGTCTGATTTCGTCAAACCGGCTCATTTTTCGGCTCCCTGTCGTTTTTTATAAAATTATACTCCGACTGTCTATAAATGTCAACAATCTTCCGGCTATTACCCGAATCTGCCCGAATACCGAAAATAAAATATTGACAAACCCGGAGACATAATATATAATGTTTTTACAGCTTTTTGAAACGAAAATCATACGGGGGATTTAATAATGTACGAAAAAATCAAGGCTTTGCTTGTCGAGGAACTTCAGATCGATGCCGACGATATTACTCCTGACTCAAAGCTGTCCACCGACCTCGGCATCAACTCGATAGAGCTTGCCGACCTGATTATGCTCTGCGAGGACAAGTTCGGTATCGAAATACGGGATGAAGATATACACAAATTCGTAACCGTCGGGGATGTGGCAAAATACCTCGAGAATCTTGTAAAATAAAGAAAGAATCAAAACCGAAAGGAAGGCTCTGGCCTTCTTTTTTTTTCATATAAACCGCCCCGCCGAAATAAAATGTACCAAAAGCGAGGTGGTCACCATTTCGAGCTCAAAGAATCCAAGGCCCGTGGCTTATGCGCTGCTCTGTGTTCTCTGCCTTATAATTATAGCGGCACTGACCCTTCTGCTCGGCTACGCGGCCGGCAACCGCTTCCCCGGTGCAAAAGAGACCGCCGCGCCGGCAGGCTATCCGGTAATAATAATCGACGCCGGACACGGCGGCGAGGACGGGGGCGCTTCGGGCTCAAACGGCGTGCTTGAAAAGGACCTGAACCTTGAGATGGCCTTTATCCTGCGCGACATGCTGACCTCAAACGGGGTGCCGGTCATCATGACGCGGACCGAAGATATCCTGCTCTACGACCGGAGCATCGACTACCACGGGCGCAAAAAGCAGCTTGACCTCAAAGCCCGCCTGCAGATATCGAACGACAACCCCGGCGCGATATTCGTCAGCATCCACATGAACTCCTTCCCGCTAAAACAGTACAGCGGGCTTCAGGTTTATTACCCCGAGGGCTCGGAGGACTCCAAAGCGCTCGCGGATATCATTCAGAACACCGTGACGGCTCTGCTTCAGCCCGATAACCCGCGCAAGCCCAAGTCTGCCGGGAGCAACATTTACGTTTTGCATAATAACCAAAACACGGCGGTGATGGTTGAGTGCGGCTTTCTTTCAAATGACGCCGAATGTCAAAGGCTCAGTAACCCGGAATACCGCCAGCAGCTCTCGCTTGCGCTCTTTTGCGCGATTATGGAGTATGTTTCCGAACAAAAAATGGATAATCCTTGATTTTTCGTGGCGGTAAAGGTATAATTGTGTCTGAAACCGCAAATTGCGGGACACAGCCGCTCTCGTCCCTGTTGCCGGTGTGCAAATGTCAGTAAAGCACCGGACGTGATACCCGTTCCACATAATTTACGCGTTGGCTAATAGTTTGGAGATTCTTAGACTCTTTTTTAAAAATGGTCTTAAACGCGGTGTGGGGCAGAGCCCCACGGTTTAAAAGTTTTAAGGATTCTTAAGGAACTTTTTTCAAAAAAGTTCCTTAAGCGGAGGCCGGGGGCAGAGCCCCCGGAAAAAAGAAAGGACGTCACAATGCCACAAAAGTCGCCGAAAACACTTTTTGTCTGCTCGGAATGCGGATATACAAGCCCCAAATGGATGGGCAAATGCAGCGCCTGCGGCGCATGGAACTCATTTGAGGAGCACACCGAGACTCCATCATCGAGGAGCCTTCCGTGCCGCAGCCCGGCCGCCTCAAGCCAGGCCGTTTTGCTCGACTCCTATTCGATTCCCGATGAGTTCCGCTCGTCGACCGGTATAGGAGAGTTCGACCGGGTTCTCGGCGGGGGGCTTGTGGACGGCTCTGTCGTGCTGCTTTCGGGCGAGCCCGGCATCGGAAAATCCACCCTGCTCATGCAGATATCGGCCTCGCTCAGCCGCGGGAAAAAGGTACTGTATGTCTCGGGCGAGGAGTCGGGCGGCCAGCTCAAGCTGCGCGCAAAGCGGCTCGGCATCCCGGGTGACCGGATATATCTTCTGACAGAGACCAACATTGACGGCATCCTGTCCGAGACAGACAGAATCAAGCCGGATATTCTGATTGTCGACTCAATCCAGACCATGTATACCGAGAGCAGCGCCTCCTTGCCCGGTAGTGTGACGCAGGTGCGTGAGTGTGCCTTTTCATTCATAACCCGCTCAAAGAGCACCGGAATGTCGACGATACTTGTCGGACACGTAAACAAGGAAGGCGGCATTGCCGGCCCAAAGGTGCTCGAGCACATGGTCGACGCGGTGCTCTGCTTTGAGGGCGACCGCAACCAGAATTACCGAATAATCCGCGCTGCCAAAAACCGCTTCGGCTCGACCAACGAAATCGGCGTATTTGAGATGACCGACTCTGGTCTTGCAGAGGTGCCCAACCCCTCGGAAATACTGCTTGCCGACCGTCCGAAGGACACACCCGGCAACTGCGCGGTCTGCACGCTCGAGGGGACCCGCCCGATAATTGCCGAAATACAAGCGCTTGTCACCCCGACGGTCTTCCCCTCCCCGCGCCGCACGGCGAACGGAGTGGATTATGGCCGCATGTACCTGATTTTAGCCGTGCTTGAAAAAAGGCTGGGGCTGCGCTTTTCGGCGCATGACGTGTATCTCAACGTCATCGGCGGGCTGCAACTTAAGGAGCCTGCGGCAGATCTCCCCACCGCGCTTGCACTGATATCCTCGCTCACCGACAGAACCATACCCGACGATATAATAGCAATGGGCGAGCTCGGGCTCTCAGGCGAGTGCCGCGCAACAAACAACCTTGACGCCCGGCTGAGGGAAGCCGCCCGCCTCGGGTTTACCAGGGCGCTGATACCGCACCGCAATCTCGGCGGTCGCCGGGGTGGTTTTGAGCTTGAGGTAGTACCGGTAAAAACTGTTTATGATGCCCTGAAGGTGCTGGCGGAAGGGCAAAGGAAATGAACATAAAACCTCCCATGATAATTGTATTACACTATCATGGGAGGTTCTTTTTTATACCCGGAACGCAAGAATATTTCTATATGTTTTCCTCGAGCAGTGTATAATGTCCCGGTTTTTCCGCGAAGTTTTATTTTGCTTTACCCGCAAAATACTCGTGGCGCAGAATTGCGTAGTTTAACTTATCGTATTTCTGGCCGTTGAGGTAAAACGACTCGCGCTCCCGGCCTTCGAGCTTAAAGCCGCATTTCTGTAAAAGTTTTTGCGCGCCGACATTGTTTTCAAGCGTGTCGGCATAAATGCGCTCCATGCCCAAGTATTCAAATCCGTACTTGAGCATCAGGCGTGTTGCCTGCTCGCCGTAGCCCCTTGAGCGGTTGGAGAGCTTGGCAATAGTCAGCCCTATCGAGCACTTGCGGTTGACCCTGTCAATGTTCTGCAGCGCGATGTCGCCGATAACCCGCTTGTCGTTGAGGAATATGCCAAGCCGCAGGTTGACCTTGCCCTGCAGCCTTCTGATCTCCTCGTACCATTCGTAGGCCCCTTCGTCGTCAAGCCCCAGTCTGAGCTCCTCGGAGGGGTTGTCAAAATCATATTCATAATCGTGCCAAAGGATAAGACAATGCTCACGGGTCAGCGTGTCGAGATAAATGTCCTTTGCCTGCAGTCTCATTTGCATCCTCCGTTTTTATATTTCCACGGCAGGGGCGCCGCTCTTCACTACCTCATTTACAGTCATACCAACTCGCCCCGCTGCTGATATCGACCAGCAGCGGTACCCGGAATGTCGCCGCCCGCTCCATCTCCTCGCGCAGTATCTGCTGAGCCGTCTCAGCGCAGCTTTTGTGCGCCTCAATTAAGAGTTCGTCGTGAACCTGAAGTATCAGCCGGGCGTCAATCCCGCTCTCCCTGAGCCTTTTGTGGACGTTAATCATTGCTATTTTTATAATATCGGCCGCTGAGCCCTGTATCGGGCTGTTCATCGCCACCCGCTCGCCGAAGGAACGCAGGTTGCGGTTCTGCGCTTTGAGCTCGGGGATATAGCGCCGCCGGCCAAACATGGTGGTGACATACCCGTCCTCATATGCTTTTTTTATCGTGTTTTTCAGGTAGGCGTCAATCTTCGGGTAGCTGGCAAGATAGCTCTCGATATACCGCTTTGCGGCGGCTACCGATATGCCGAGGTCCTGCGAGAGCGAGTATTCGCCGATGCCGTACATGATACCGAAGTTGACCGCCTTGGCGCGCTTGCGCAGCTCGGGCGTTACCTCGTCGGGGCTGACCCCGAATACCGTTGCCGCCGTGCTTGTGTGGATATCGGCGCCCGAAAGAAAGTCCCTTATCATATTTTCGTCGCCCGATATGTTGGCGAGCAGCCGCAGTTCGATCTGTGAATAGTCGGCGTCGATGAGCAGATAATCATGGCTCTCGGGCACGAAAAAGCGGCGCAGCTCGCGCCCGAGCTCGGTGCGGACCGGGATGTTCTGCAGGTTCGGCTCGGTTGAGGAGAGCCGGCCTGTCGCGGTTCCTGTCTGCTTGAAGTTGGTGTGCACTCTTGAGCTGCTGTCTGCCTCCCGGAGCAGGCCGTAGACATATGTGCTCTTGAGCTTTGTCACCTTGCGGTAATCGAGGATTTCGTCGATTATCGGGTATCCGCGGAGCTTTTCGAGCACCTCTGCATTGGTCGACAGGCCGGTTTTGGTCTTCTTCGAGTTGGGCAGCCCCAGCTTCACAAAGAGTATCTCGGAGAGCTGCTTCGGCGAGTTGATGTTAAACTGCTCGCCGGCATAATAATAAATCCGCTCCTCAAGCTCGCGCGCCGCCATGTCAAGCTGCCTGCCGTAGTCGCGCATACCGTCACAGTCAATTTTAAAGCCGGCCAGCTCCATGTCGGCAAGCACCGCGGCAAGCGGCATTTCTATCTCATGCAAAAGGCTTGACTGCCCGCTCTCCCCGACCGCCCGCTCAAGCACCCCGGCCAGCCTCCAAATGTATACCGCCGCAGGTATGCTCTCATTATAAGTGCAGCCGAGGTACTCGATGACAAGCCGCGAAATCTCAAAGCTGCTGTCTCCCGAGTTGGCGACATAGGCCGCCAGCATGACGTCAAGCGCGCAGCCGCGCCAGTGGTAGCCCTGCTTTGAGAGGAATTTATACAGTTTCTTGCAGTCGTGGCATATGACCTGCCGATCGGAGAGCAGCTCCAGAAGCGGGGCTATACCCCCCTTGTACCTGTAGATCCTTATGCCGTCATATATCACAAATTGAGGATCATCCTCTGAATAATCAAGCACAATTTTCTCCGATATGATATCGCACAGCTTGTCAGCGCCGATTTCTATAATATCGGGGAGCTCCTCAAACACAGCCATCTGCTCGTCAAGGCCGAAGCGCTTGATGAACCCGGCAAACTCAAGCCGGGTAAACAGCACCTTCGCCCGCTCGCGGTCGATGCCTTTGTGGGTATAGTCGTCAAAATTAATCTCCAGCGGCACATTGCGGTTTATCTCGGCCAGCTCCCGCGAGACCATCGCCGACTCCCGGCCCAGGGTAAGCTTGTTTTTTACAGTCGGCGTCAGCGCGGCTGCCTCGAGCTTTTCATAAAGGGCGTCAAGCGAGCCGAACTCGGAGATAAGTTTGAGCGCGGTTTTCTCGCCGATGCCCGGCACCCCGGGGATGTTGTCCGAACTGTCGCCCATCAGCGCTTTGACGTCGACAAACTGCACGGGGCGAATCCCATAGGTCTCAATAAACTTTTGGGTGTCGTACTTCACGGTCCCGCTGTTGGTTTCAAGCAGCACGGTGGTGTTTTTGTCAATGAGCTGCAGCGAGTCGCGGTCGCCGGTGACTATATAAGTCTCGATGCCACCGTCCTCTGCCGCCGCCCGCGCGATGGTGCCGAGTATGTCGTCGGCCTCATATCCCGGAATGCTCAGCGGCACAAAGCCGAGGATACCAGCGCACTCTTTGGCTATATCAAACTGCGCGGCAAGCTCGTCGGGCATCGGGCGGCGCCCGGCTTTGTATTGATCGAATATTTTATGCCTGAAGGTCGGCTCCTTTATGTCATAGGCGACAACGCAATAGTCGGGCTTCAGAGCCTCAAGGTGCTTGGCAAGAATATTCACGGTCCCGTAAATCGCATTTGTAGGCAGCCCGTCCGAGGTGGAGAGCGGCCTTATCCCGTAAAACGCGCGGTTGATGATACTATTTCCGTCAACCGCCAGCAGTTTTTTCATTTCAGTACCTCTTGAATTTTCACTTCATTGACAGTATACCATTTTTTTGTTGCTGATGTCAAGCGAATGATGGCATAATCACCAAAAGGTCCTCCGCCACCAATACATCTATTGGTAACGGAGGACCTTGCATTTTGATATTTGCCGTTTTTCAGCCGGAAAGTCAACCGGACACTGATTGGTACTTGTCTATCAGATCCTGGAGCTGGATCTGGGTAACCTTACTGACCGACTTATACAAGCTTGTAAAATTGCTGCTCTTAGCCTTCATCAGGGTCGGTCTCATTGTCAGAGGTATCCCCTGAATTATCAGAGTCTGTTACTTCGCCAGGAGGATTATCTGAATTTGTTGAACAGGCAGACAGAATGAAGCCGAGCAGCATCAAAACAGCTATAACCCGGGTTGCAAATCTAAAGTGTTTCATATCATTTTTCCTTTCTTAAATTATAACTTCAGTAGAAAAAATGTACGAAATCCGACCAGAGGCTAGAGTGTGAAATTCGAGTCTGAATAATATGCAACAGCATTTTCAGGCCCTGTCTTAATACCGTTCAATAATCGTCGCGTGAACCCGCCGTTCACGGGGTTATAAATTCGCCCGGAGATAGAACTTCCCGCTCTCGATGCCGAAGTACTGACCTCAGTAACGAAAACAAAAAACTGTTCGGGTTCAACTAATTGTACCACATCGTATAGAATCTGTAAAGATAAATTTTACAGCTCAAGTAACATTAGAGTGCAAACCCATAATAGTGTATGGCGCACAAAAGTCTTGATTTATATACGCATAAAAAGCCCCGGATAACGATGCATTTCTGCACGCTATCCGGGCTCATCATGTTTTGGTGGGGGAAGGTGGATTCGAACCACCGAAGTCGGTGACAACAGATTTACAGTCTGCCCCCTTTGGCCGCTCGGGAATTCCCCCATGTGGAGCTGGTGAACGGAGTCGAACCATCAACCTGCTGATTACAAATCAGCTGCTCTACCATTGAGCCACACCAGCAAAATCAATGCACTCCGTCAAACACCGCCGGCTTTGAGCGGTTTACGACCGGAGACCCGAGCCGGCTTGCAACAGCAGGCACAATTATAACACACACCTTCTTTATTGTCAATATCTTTTCCCGAAAAAATATTGGCTTTGGCTGAGCTTACAAATGATAACGATACCGGGCAGAAGGGCTGTTGCATTGTTCCGGTATTTGTGCTAAACTAATGCTGCGCCAATATTTCATGAAAGGAACACATAAATGAAAGCCGACTATCTAAGGCTTGAAGATATAACCGGTCTTCTGCCCATGCGTCCGGCAGAGTCGAGCAAAAAAACTTTCGGGCGAGTTCTTGCCGTATGTGGCTCATACGGCATGAGCGGCGCGGCATATCTCTGCGCCAAGGCGGCATACCGCAGCGGCTGCGGACTGGTGGAAATACTCACCGTCGAGGAAAACCGCGTTATCCTGCAGACCTCCCTGCCCGAGGCGATAGTCACCTGCTTTAGTTCTGCCTCGCCCGATTGCAACACAATTATCTCAGCCGTCTCAAGAGCCGATGCCGTCATCATCGGCTGCGGACTCGGTAAAACTCCCGCCGCGCGCGAGGTGACCGAGATACTGCTCTCTGCCGCCGGCGTGCCGCTGGTCATTGACGCCGACGCCCTGAATATCATCTCGGAGGCCCCCCGGTTGTGGGAGCTCATTCATACCCCGGCAATTATCACCCCGCACCCCGGCGAGATGTCGCGCCTGAGCGGGCTCGATATCGACACAATACTCTCCGACACGGCCCGTGTCGCCTTTGACTTTGCAGACGAGCACCGGGTTGTCTGCGTGCTCAAGACACACAATACCGTCGTCACCGACGGCAGCCGCATTTATATCAACACGACCGGCAACAGCGGGATGGCCACGGGTGGTTCGGGAGACGTTCTGGCAGGGATTATTGCCTCGCTTGCCGCCCAGCAGAAGGGCCGGCAGTTGCTCCTTGAGACCGCCGCGCTCGGTGTTTATCTCCACGGGCTGGCCGGTGACGACGCCGCGGCAGGCCTCGGAGAACACTCGGTAATGGCTTCGGATATTATCGACTTCATCCCCGGTGCAATAAAGAGAATTGCCGGCGGCAGGTAATTACCCACTTGCACGTCGCCAAAACGAGGCTTGCAAGTGCTAAATCTACTGATGTAATACAAAGGTTTTTCGCTGCAGGGCTTGACACATGCCGGCAAAGCAAATATAATTGTGTATTATTCATTCCCCTACAAAAAGGAGTTATTATGCCGCTTAAAGTAGTGAAATTCGGAGGCACCTCGCTGGCCGACTCAGCGCACTTCAGACGGGTGGCCTCGATAATCAAATCCGACCCTTCGCGCAGATTTATTGTTCCGTCCGCCCCCGGAAAACGCTTCCCTACCGACACCAAGATAACCGATCTGTTCTACCGCTGTTATGAACAAATCCGAAGCGGCGAATCAATAGACGTCACATATGGAGAAATTGTAGCGCGATACAACCAGATTATTTCGGATTTAGGACTTGATTTCGACCTTAGCGGTGAGTTTGAGTACATTAAAAACGCCATGCTTCACCGTTCGGGCCGCGACTATGCGGCCAGCCGCGGTGAATATTTATGCGGCCTGATTCTTGCAAAATACCTTGGATTTTCGTTTATCGATGCCGAGAATGTGATATTCTTCAAAGAAAACGGCAGTTTCGACGAGGAGCGCACAGACGCCGCGCTTCGTGCTGAACTCTGTAAATATAAAAACGCCGTGATTCCCGGCTTCTACGGCTCAATGCCCAACGGGACAATTAAGACCTTTCCGCGCGGCGGCTCGGACATCACCGGAGCAATCGTTGCCCGGGCAGCCGAAGCCGACCTGTACGAGAACTGGACCGATGTCTCGGGCTTCATGACCGCCGACCCGCGGATTGTAGAAAATCCCTGCATAATTGAGACAATTACATACCGCGAGCTGCGCGAGCTGGCATACATGGGTGCCACGGTGCTACATGAGGACGCTATATTCCCGGCACGCCACGCCGGAATCCCGATTAATATCAGGAACACAAACGCCCCTGAAGACAAAGGGACGATGATTGTCGCCAACGCCCCCGAATATGACAAAAAACGAATCATCACCGGAATTGCCGGAAAGCGCGGATTTTCGGTTATCACAATCATAAAGGATATGATGAACACCGAAATCGGCTTCGGCCGCCGGGTCCTTGAAGTGCTTGAAGAAAACGACCTGTCGTTTGAGCACCTGCCCTCGGGTATCGACACAATGAGCGTTGTCCTCTCAACCGCCGACATTGAAGGCCGCCGGGAGCGGCTGCTCACGCAGATAAGCAGGGCCACACGCCCCGACAGCATATCGATTGAAGACGGGTTGGCGCTCATCGCGGTGGTCGGCCGGGGCATGATTAAGTCAAAAGGCATTGCAGCCCGGATTTTCTCGGCCATATCTGCCGCCGATATCAACATACGGATGATAGACCAGGGCTCATGCGAGCTCAATATAATCATCGGAGTTGATGAACGCGATTTTGAAAATGCCCAGAGAGCTATATACAACGAGTTTTTCAAATAAAATTAAGTCCCGGCCGGGTTTCCGGCCGGGGCTTTTATATGGAAGCCCCCGCTAAGCGGGAATCAATTGGCACAATGTGCTTTGATAAGCAAATCCGCGCTCCCCTGCTCCACGGGAGACTGTTATTCAAGCCATTATAGTTAGCTTGCGCCCGCCGATTATATGAAAATGCAGGTGCATCACGGTCTGGCCGGCATCCTCGCCGACATTTGAGACAACGCGGTATCCGCGGCTCAGCCCCTCGGCCTCGGCTATTTTCGGAATAACCTCGAATATCCGGGCGACAATAGAGGAGTTTTCGGCATTTATTGCGCCGACGCTTGGAATGTGGGTTTTTGGAACAACCAGAATATGCACCGGCGCTACCGGGTTTATGTCTCTGAAGGCGCAAACCGCCTCGTCCTCGTATATTTTTTGGGACGGAATCTCCCCGGCGGCAATTTTGCAAAAAATACAGCTCATGTTTATTGTCCTTCCTTTTTCGTTATCTTGTCAATCAAATTTTACCACACCCCGCGGGATGTGTCAATCAGATAAATGGATAGAAAAAAGTCAGCCGGTAGGATACCGACAAAAAAGCGCGGGATATGGGACCCGCGCTTCTTCATTAGAGATATAGGTTTAAAAGTTTTTGGGGATTCTTAAACCCCTTTTTTCAAAAAGGGGTTTAAGCGGGGGTCCGGGGGCAGAGCCCCCGTAAAACCGGGGTGTGGAGCGGAGCCCCGAAAAAAAAAAACAGCCGGCCTGACTAGTCAGGCCGGATATCTTTACTTACGCTTGCGCTTTCTTGCCGCTTCGGACTTCTTCTTGCGTTTTACGCTGGGCTTCTCGTAGTGCTCTCTTCTGCGGAGCTCAGCAAGGACGCCGGAGCGGGCGCACAGCTTCTTGAAACGGCGCAGAGCGCTGTCAAGCGTCTCGCCTTCCTTGAGTTTGACCTCTGCCATTCTTTATCCCCCCTCTCCGGTACAGAGTTTAGTCCTTCTTGTGCCCTTTATTATAATTTATAAATCCCCGCCTGTCAATAGCCAATTTTCGCGCCGGGCAAAATCCGGACTCTTTTTCGGCAGGTATTTATTTTGTTTTACGACAAAGTTGATTATCCTGTTCGGAACCAGGATTTCCTTGACAATTGTGGCACCCTCGAGCATCTGGGCGATTTTCTCGTCGGCCTTGGCCAGTGCCAGCGCCTCGTCGCGCGGACAGTTGAGCGGCAGCATGATAGTGCCGCGCAGCTTCCCGTTTATCTGCACCGCCACCTCGACCTGCTCGTCTATTGTCTTTGCCTCGTCATACTCCGGCCATGCGGCCAGCGAGAGGAAGCCCTCGCCGCCTACTTGCTCCCAGATTTCCTCGGTCAGATGCGGGGCAAAGGGACAGAGCAGCTTTATGAAGATTTTCAGCTCATCGACCGTCAATGAACCATGCTCGTAGATATCGTTGAGCAGGGTCATCATCGCGGCGATTGCGGTGTTGAATTTCATCTCCTCGATGTCAAGCGAGACCTTCTTTATGGTCTTGTGGAACTTCGAGTCAAGCCCAGGCGTCGCACCCTGCCCTCTGGCCATTTCGGGCAGCGCCGCCACCTTGTCAAGAAAGCGCTTGCAGCCCCGCACGCTGCTCTCGGACCAGGGCGCAGCCTTCTCATAATCGCCCATGAAGAGGATATAGAGCCGCAGCACATCGGCACCGTATTCGTCGATGACATCGTTCGGGTCGACCACATTGCCCTTGGATTTGCTCATCTTCTCGCCGTCGGGTCCGAGAATCAGCCCCTGTGCGGTTCTCTTGGCGTAGGGCTCGTCGCAGGGCACCTCGCCGATGTCATACAGGAACTTGTGCCAGAAGCGCGAGTAAATCATGTGCCGGGTGACATGCTCCATGCCGCCGTTATACCAGTCAACCGGCAGCCAGTACTTAAGCTTGTCGGGGTCGGCAAACACCCGGTCGTTGTGCGGGTCGAGATAGCGCAGAAAATACCATGACGAGCCTGCCCACTGCGGCATTGTGTCGGTCTCGCGCTTGGCGTCGCCGCCGCACTTCGGGCACTTGCAGTTTACAAACTCCTCGATTTTGGCCAGCGGGCTCTCGCCCCCCTCGCCCGGCTCGAAATTATCTACCGGGGGGAGCACCAGCGGCAGCTGGTCATAGGGCACCGGGACCATTCCGCACTTGGGGCAATGGACTATCGGTATCGGCTCGCCCCAATATCTCTGGCGGTTGAAGGCCCAGTCCTTCATCTTGTACTGAACCCCGGCGCAGCCGACGCCCAGCTCCTCGAGTTTGCTGATCGCCGCGGCCACCGCCTCTTTTTGGGTCTTTATCCCGTTGAGGAAACCCGAGTCTATCATCTCGCCCTCGCCGGTGTAAGGCGCCTTCGTGATATCGCCACCCTTTATGACCTCGATTATTTCAATGCCGAATTTCTTGGCGAACTCATAGTCCCTCTCGTCGTGGGCAGGGACCGCCATTATTGCTCCGGTTCCGTAGCCCATCATGACGTAATCGGCTATGTAAACCGGAATAATCCTGCCCGAGAGCGGGTTCTGCGCCTCAAGACCTTCAATTTTGACCCCGGTCTTTTCCTTTACCATCTGGGTCCGCTCAAACTCGGTTTTTTGAGCGCATTCCTCGCGGTAGGCAAATATCTCGTCGAGGTTCTTAATTCTGTCCTTGTATTTTTCAATTATCGGGTGCTCGGGGGCTATAACCATGAAGGTGGCACCGAACATGGTGTCGGGGCGGGTGGTATAAATCCGCAGGCTGTCGTCGGTGCCGACCAGCTTAAAGTCGGCAAAGACGCCGGTGGACATCCCGATCCAGTTAATCTGCTGCTGCTTGATGTGGGGAGGATAATCGACCTTCTCGAGCCCCTCAAGCAGCCTATCGGCATACTCGGTTATCCTCAAATACCACACGTCCTTTGATTTCTGAACTATGTTGCTGTGGCAGATGTCGCACTTGCCGCCCTGAGAGTCCTCGTTTGAGAGCACCACCTTGCAACTCGGACAGTAGTTGACCAGCGCTTTGTCCCTGAACACCAGCCCGCGTTCGAACATCTTCAGGAAAATCCACTGGGTCCATTTGTAGTACTTCTCGTCGGTGGTGTCTGTTGTCCTTGACCAGTCAAACGAAAAGCCCACGCGTTTGAGCTGAGAGGTGAATTTCTTTATGTTCTCGTCGGTCGCCACCCGCGGGTGAACACCGGTCCTTATGGCATAGTTTTCGGTAGGCAGACCGAAGGCGTCAAAGCCTATCGGGAAAAGCACATTGTACCCCTGCATCCTGCGCTTGCGCGAGATGACCTCAAGTCCCGAATAAGCCTTGATATGCCCGACATGCATACCCGCCCCGCTGGGGTAAGGGAATTCTACGAGAGCATAAAATTTCGGCTTGTCCGAGTTATCCTCGGCACGGAAAATCTGCTGTTTCTCCCAGCGCTTTTGCCATTTCGGCTCAATTTCTTTATGATTGTATTTCATTTGATTCCCTCTTTTGGTTGTCAGATATTGCAATTTCGGTCGAACCGTAAAGTTTGTCAAGGTTGTAAAATTCACGCGCCTGCTGGCTGAAAATATGGACAATAACCGAGCCGTAATCAAGCAGCACCCATGAGCCGTTTCCGCGCCCCTCTACGCCCTGCGGCGGCAGCCCGCGCAGGCTGGTCTTGAACTCGACCTCCTCGGCAAGTCCCTTTATCTGTGTGGTCGAATTACCGGTGCAGAGCACGAAATAGTCGGCAATAGGCGTTTTGTCCCCCACATGCAGGACTTTTATGTCCCTGCCCTTTTTCATGTCAAGAATGTCCCGCAGCGCCTCGGCAAGCTCACGCGGAGCGGCGCCCTTGAGCGGCGGCAGCTTTGCATACTGCTCGTTTTCGTTGAATCCGGCGCTTACAGCTTCGTTCATCAACAGGTTATCCCCTCTCAGAATTATTTGTTGGCTTTTGGTCGGTCACAGGGATTGTTATCCCCTTTTCGTTGACCTCGTCGGCCCGGTGCTCTTCAATGTTATATTCACAATCATAGTAAATTGCCTCAAAATCCGGGTAACTTTCGTTTGTAAAGCGGCGGGCGGCATCAAACTGCTCTGAGGCCACCGGCGCATTTCCGGAGCAGAGATACGAGTTGACCACACTTATCGCTGCCCTGCGGTTTATGATATAGTACCATGTCCCGGCTTCGGTCCTGATGTCACAGCCCGGCATTGTCAGCATAACAACATCTGACAGTTTCACCGAGAGGGCCTTTTTGGCAAACGACAGGCACTCGCTAAAGTTCATGTCGGTCTTGATTTCATTGAGCATAAGTTTTATAATCGCCGGCAGCTTAAGGATGTTCACGGTGGTCATTTTATCGATAAAAGCCGCCATGAAAATCTTCTGGGCGTCAATCCTGTCGATATCCCCTCTGGCATATCCCGACCGGTAGCGCACAAACTGCTTTGCCTTGTCCCCGTCAAGCAGGTGCTCGCCCGGCTCAAGGTAAATGTAAAGGTTCTGGTCGGGGTCGCTGTACTCCATTTTGTGCGGGATGTTGACGGTCACCCCGCCAACAAGGTCGACAAGCTCGCCCAAGGCCGACAAGGTGAACTCGACGGTGTGGTCAATCTTTATCCCGAGCGCCGCCTCAAGCTCGGCGGCAAATTTGTCAATCCCGCCCAGCGTGCCAATAGCGCCGTTGATTTTCTTGTAGGTGCGCCTTGTGCAGTTGAAATAGGTGTCGCGCGGGATCTGGACGATGTTTATTTTGAGGTTTTCGGTGTCAAAGGATATGAGCATTATGACGTCGGCAAGCCCCGAAATTTCATCCTTGCCGACGGCAAGATAAATGTATGTGCTGCCGTGTCCGGCATCTGGTTCCGCGGTGTCTGAGGTTCCCATAACAACTCCGCTGTCGGTGTCGCTGGGCTTTGTGCTGTCGGGGAAAAATTTATAGTGCCCGCCTTCATGCCCTGGCTTTGCATACATTAAAACCACGGTATATATGACGACAAACAAAAAAGAGATGAGCAGGGCCACAAAGGACAGCGGGAGCCGGCTTCCGGGGCGTTTCGGGTTCACGGGCAGATTCACCTTTCCAAATGCGGTCTTGCCGCATTTTATGTAACCCGAAACCTGCAAATTTTGCGACTATCCGAAAACTGACGGGACTGTCACCCGGCCCGGCTTAATATGTTATTATTTTATGCTCAAATGCTCTTTTCCCGGCACAATAGGTCAGGTTATAAGGCTTTGCAGCGCCTTTTCGGTATCTGAGTTGACGAGGAATCCCCGCGATCTGGCGTGCGCCAGTTTTGACTCGAACATGAATATCAACGTGCGGTCAAGCAGCGCTTCGCGCTCCTTTTGGCTCAGCCCGCCCGGTCTTGCCGACCAGAAGATTTGATTTGCCTTGCGGCAGCCGTCAAACTCCCTGCCCGGCTCGATGAAGTCTGCTAAGCAGAGGATTTTTTCGGGCAGCGTCATGCCGGCGCGCCCGGTTGTGTGCCAACGAACAGCACTGATAATCAGCGGGTCGGCATAATCGGGAAATTCTGCCGGTATAATTGCTGCAGCGGTTATGGCATGCAGCACCGCCGGCAGATTTTTCTCGTCATCTCTTAGTATTATACCAAAATCATAACATATTTTCAACTGCTTTTCGTAAGAATATTCCTTTGTGATGTCGTGCAGCCGCGCCGCCGCGGTGATTTTTGTTGCCAGTCCGGGCGTGTATATCCCAGCTATTGCGGCGGCCTCGGCCGCCACACCTTCGGTATGCCGGAAGCGCCGCCCGGACAGCCGCGCCCTGACCTCCTCGCGCAGCCGCAGGAGCATATCTGGAGTGATTAGTTTATCGCACATACAATCGGTTCTCATAAATATATTTCGCCACATCCGGCGGCAGATAATCAGACACATCCTCGCCTCGCCTGATTTTTTCTCGGATCTCAAGCGAGGAAATTACAATCGGCTCGGTCTCAAGTTTAATAAATGAAACCCCGTATTTCCTTTGGTACTCGGCGTTTTTCGCGGCGAGCGCGCGGGCAACTTCGGGGTCGTTTTCGCGGCGGATATAGACCGGCTGGCAGAGCCTGAAAATTGTTTCAAAGTCCCGCCATGTGTCAAAACTCAGCATCATGTCGCTGCCGCAGAGGAAAAAGAGCTCGCGCCCCGGAGCAGACAGCGCGCGCAGGGTGTCGACCGTGTAGCTGCGCCCTCCGCGCACAATTTCCATGTCGGATACAACCGCCCGCTCAAGACCCGCGAAGGCCAGCTCGCACATCCTCAGCCGGTGATAAGGCTCATCCGCCGGGTAAGCCTCTTTGTGGGGCGGCATATATGTCGGGATGATGAGTAGCTCGTCGAGCGCCATCTGCTCGACAAATGCGGCGGCCGCCGCGACATGGCCGCTGTGCACCGGGTTGAAGGTGCCGCCGTATACCCCGGTCCTTTTCTTTTTTTCGGTCATAATTCTATTCTCTTTTTGGTCTGTGACTCGCGGTAGAGCACTATCTTGTTTCCGATTACGGTCACCACTTCTGCGCCGATGGCATCGGCAAGCTGCCGCGCAGCCTCCTCGGGGGTCACGCCACAGTTTTTGAGTATGCTCAGCTTTACAAGTTCCCTTGCCTCCAGCGCGTCGGACACGGCTTTAATAAGATTTTCGCCGATGCCGCCTTTGCCTATCTGCATGATAGGCTCGGTAACAGAGGCAAGGCCGCGCAGGTATGCCCTTTGTTTTGACGTCAGCATATAAGCTCCCTTATTCTTTTAATTTCTTTTAATTTTTCGGCAAGCGCCATGACTGCCACGGCACGGTGGCTGACCCGGTTTTTCTCCTCGGGACTCAGTTCCGCAAATGTTTTGCCCAGCTCGTCATACCAGAAAAGCGGGTCGTACCCGAACCCTCCGCTGCCGCGCGGCTCGCAGAGTATCTCGCCGGGCACCCTGCCGGTGACCAAAAAGTCGCCTTCCCCGCCACCCTTGGGATATGCACAGGCGATACAGCAGACAAACTCGGCATACCTGTCCTTTATCCCCGTCATTTTTTTGAGCAGCAGGGCGTTGTTTGCCCTGTCGCGCTCGGCAGGGCTGC
>JBMNUI010000013.1:0-37891 GCA_050946195.1 Eubacteriales bacterium | reverse complement strand
CAGTCCCTTGCGCTGGCCGGTCGTGTAGTGTATCAGCCCCCGATGCCGGCCGAGCACGCGCCCCGAGGTGTCGATGAAATCTCCGGGCGGGGAAGCCCGGCCGGCGGCCTTTTCTATGAAGGCGGCGCAATCCGAGTCGGGGATAAAGCAGATGTCCTGACTTTCCTGCTTTTTGGCCGTGACAAGCCCGAGCGAGGCGGCAAGCTCGCGGATTTCGTGCTTGTGGAAATCAGCCAGCGGGAAATAAATATGCGAGAGCTGCCGCTGACTGAGGCGCCAGAGGACGTATGACTGGTCCTTTGCCGGGTCCTTGGCCTTCTTTACCAGATACCGCCCGTTTTCATTCTCGACCCGGGCATAATGCCCGGTCACGATTTTAGTGGCTCCCCTCTCAAGCGCAAAATCGAGCAGGGCGCCGAATTTTATGTGGCGGTTGCACTCCACACAGGGGTTCGGTGTCTGCCCGGAAATATACGTATTTACAAAATAATCAACCACGCATTTTCTGAATTGCTCCGACAAATCAAGCGTGTAGTGCTCAACGCCGAGTATCTTTGCCACCGCGCGGGCGTCCTCGACAGCCTGCCCGGCGGCGCAGGAATCCTCCTCTCCGCCGCAGGAGTAGTTACCGGTGTATATGGTGGCGGCAACTGTGTCGTAGCCCTCCTTGAGTGTCAGATAGGCGGCGACCGAACTGTCGACGCCGCCGCTCATGGCGACAAGAGCCTTTTTATTCATGGATTTTTCCTCATTTACAGTTTACAGATTTTTTATTTGCCGCGGGCGACATCTTCCCATGAAAACCTGGTCGGCTTCCCGGTTTTTGCAGGCCGCAAAACCCGCGTTGACGCAGCACTTCATAGACCGCCACCGCCACGCAGTTTGAGAGGTTGAGGCTGCGCAGTCCCTCCCTCATGGGCAGGCGGACGCACCTGCCGTGGCTGGCTCTGAGCAGCTCCTCGGGGAGCCCGGCGGTTTCCTTGCCGAACATCAGAAAAACCGGGTCGGGGTAGGTCACGTCGGTGTAAACAATATCTGCTTTTGTCGAAAACAAATAGGTATGTGACACCGGATTGCGGGCGAAAAAGTCCTCAAGACCCTCATAGTATGTGATGTCAAGCGCGTGCCAGTAGTCAAGCCCGGCGCGTTTGAGCTTTTTGTCGTCAACCCGAAAGCCGAGCGGCTTGATAAGGTGGAGCGAGGCGCCCACCGCCGCGCAGGTGCGGGCGATGTTTCCGGTATTCTGTGGTATTTCAGGCTCGTGCAGCACGATATTGAGCGAATTCATATGCAGCCTTTCAGGGTAGGTTTTCCGGTTCTCCAAAATGACGTGGAGGATTATATTATACAATGAACAGGCAGAGCTTTCAAGTATTTGGAACAAAAGAGGCTTAGCACATAAAAAAGTTGTGGAAAATTCGGGCGGTATGATGTATAATAAGCTGTAGTACGTAAGGTTGCCGGAGGTTTGAATGAAACTTTTTGACAGAATATTCGGGACATACAGCGAGAGGCAGATAAAAAAGCTCAGAAAGACGGCCGACAGGATTGAGAGCCTCGAGCCGCAATTCAAGGCCATGGGTAATGCCGAGCTGCGGGGTATGACCGACGTGTTTAAAAGCAGGCTGGCTGCGGGGGAGACGCTTGACGACCTTCTCCCCGAAGCCTTTGCCGCGGTCCGTGAGGCTGCCGTCAGGGTGCTTGGCAAGCGGCTTTTTTATGTGCAACTGCTCGGCGGCATTATCCTGCACCAGGGCAGGATTGCCGAGATGAGGACCGGAGAAGGGAAGACCTATGTAGCAATACTCCCGGCATACCTGAATGCACTAACCGGCGAGGGCGTGCATGTCGTCACGGTGAATGAATACCTCGCCCGCTACGGGCGCGACGACGTGGGGCGGGTATACGAATTCATGGGTCTGAAGACCGGGCTGATACTCCACGGCCAGACCCCCGAGGAAAAGAGGGAGGCATATGCCGCCGACATCACCTACGGGACCAACAATGAGTTTGGCTTTGACTACCTGCGCGACAACATGGTGGTCTACAAGGAACACATGGTTCAGCGCGGGCATGTATATGCGATTGTCGACGAGGTGGACTCGATTTTAATCGACGAGGCGAGAACCCCGCTTATTATCTCGGGCGCCGGCGAGGAGTCGACCGACCTGTACGACCGCGCTGATTCTTTCGTCCGCACCCTGCGCAAATATGTGATTAAAGAAATTGACACCAAGATCGACTATGACGACATTGACGCCGACTATATAGTCGACGAGAAGGCAAGGAATGCGATACTCACCAAATCGGGCATAAAGAAGGCCGAGGCGTTCTTCGGGCTTGAAAATTACGCCGATCCCGAAAACACGACAATAGCACATCATATAAATCAGGCCCTCCGCGCCCACGGCGTGATGCACCGCGACCAGGATTATGTGGTAAATGAAAACGGCGTGATTATAGTCGATGCCTTTACCGGGCGGCTTATGCCGGGGCGGCGCTATTCCGACGGGCTGCACCAGGCGATAGAGGCGAAGGAGCACGTCAAAATCCAGAAGGAAAACAAGACCCTTGCCACCATCACCTTCCAGAACTATTTCAGGATGTACAAAAAGCTCGCCGGCATGACCGGTACCGCGCTTACCGAAGAAAACGAATTCCGCGAAATCTACGGGATTGACGTGGTCGAGGTGCCGACCAACAAGCCGATGATACGGATTGACCACCACGACGTGGTTTACAAGAGCGCGAAGGGCAAATATAACGCCATAGTCAAACAGATTATCGAATGTCACAAGAAGGGGCAGCCGGTGCTTGTGGGTACCATAACCATTGAAAAATCCGAGCTGCTGTCCTCAATGCTGAAAAAGCAGGGAATAAAGCATAACGTCCTCAACGCCAAATATCACGAAAAAGAGGCCGAGATAATCGCGCAGGCCGGCAAGCTCGGCGCCGTGACCATATCGACCAACATGGCCGGGCGCGGTACCGACATCATGCTCGGCGGCAACCCCGAGTTCATGGCAAAGGCCGAGATGCGCAAGAATGGCTACAGCGAGGAGCTGATACTCGGCGCCACAAGCATGTCCGACACCGACGACCCCGAGGTCCTTGAGGCCCGCAAAGTTTTCAAAGAGTTATATGAAAAATTCAAAACCGAGATTGAACCCGAGGCCGAAAAAGTAAAGCAGCTCGGCGGTCTGTTAGTGATAGGCACCGAGAGGCATGAGAGCCGGCGTATTGACAACCAGCTCCGGGGGCGTTCGGGGCGGCAGGGCGACCCCGGCGAGTCGCGATTTTATATCTCGCTTGAAGACGACCTGATGAGGCTGTTCGGCAGCGACCGGATTATAAGGATGGTCGAGGCGCTCGGACTTGACGACGACACCCCGATAAACGCAAAGATCCTCTCGAATTCAATAGAGAATGCGCAAAAGCGCATTGAGGACATCAACTTCAAGCGCCGCAAGACAGTGTTGGTTTACGACGATGTCATGAACCAGCAGCGCAGCGTGATATACAAGCAGCGCCAGGCAGTGCTTGAAGGCAATGATATCTCGGGGACCATCCGCTCGATGATACATTCCACTCTGCGGGATGCGGTACAGGCATACACCCAGAGTGACAACCCGGCTGAGTGGAACCTTGATGCGCTGCGCAGCCAGTATCTTGGTTTCCTCTGCAGGGAGGATGATTTCAGGTACACTGAAGATGAGCTCAGGAAGATAAGGCGTGAGGATGTTGAGGACTTGCTCATCAGGCGGGCCGAGGAGATATATCAGGAGAAAGAAAAACTCTTTGGCGCCGAGAGGTTCCGCGAGGTCGAGCGCATAATCCTGCTGCGGAATGTCGACAGGATGTGGATGGACCATATCGACGCCATGGAGGACTTAAAGGACAGCATCAGGTTCCAGGCTTATGCCCAGCGCGACCCGGTGAACGAATTCCGAATTGTCGGAGCCGAAATGTTCGATGCGATGGTCGCGGATATCCGGGAGCAGACCGTCAGGACCATACTATCAATCAAGCCGATAGAAAACCGCGCGCTGCGCAGGGTGCAGGTCGCCCGGCCGCTCGGCGAGGGCTTTGAGAGCAACAGGGCGCCCAAAACCGTGAGAACGACAAACACCCCGATAAGGAGCGCCAAGCGGCCCGGGCCAAACGACCTCTGCTCCTGCGGAAGCGGGAAAAAGTATAAAAAATGCTGCGGTGCCGGCCAGAGCAGCGCCGAAGGCTGATTTGCAGCAAACAGGGGGCAAGATATGGGTTTCGGTCTGCTTTTCATAGGGTATTTTATAGCCTTTATCATGTCCATAAACGGCTACAGTTTTGTTTTCAGGTTGGCCGGTTATGTGGTCATGGCGCTGGCGCTGATAAGGCTACGTCGGTTTGAGCGGAGGTTTTACTATGCGTATCTCTCCTCACTGCTACTGATTATCTTTGGAATCTGGGACTTTATATACGGGATTGCGGACAAACTGAAGTATGAACTCCCGGCATGGATATCGGCGGCAAAGCCTGCGTCCGGCGGGGCGATATTTATAACCGAGGCGGCACTGAATGTCACCCTGCTTTTATCGATAGCGGCGCTTGCCGGCGGGGTCGGGTTGGTGCGGCAGCAGCGCGGCGCGTGGCGGAATGTGATAATAACAGGAGTCTATTATATCCTTGCGGCCAGGATGCTGTTTTTCCCGGGCAATATCGAGGCAAATCGATATCTTTTGCCGACTGCCCTTTTGCTCTGGCTCTGCTGGAGAGTCCTCAACCTCATACTCATATTCTCCTGCTACATGAGAATCTGTCCCGAGGGCGACGAGGACATGCCGGAAAGAGAGCCAAGGTTTAAATCCATCAGGGAATTCTTTGATAAAACCGCCCGGTCAAAGAAAGAAACTCAGGAATTTCAGACCGGAGGAAATACGCTCGACGGGTCAGACGATAATATTACAAAAGGCGAGGGGAGGCATAAAAAATGAAAGACGACAGGCAGAAACTGAGAGTTGTCGGCTGGAGCGGACTTGTTTGGGCGTTTGTCTTTCTGATGAACCCCGACATCGGCATTCTTGACATATTGCCCGACTTTATCGGGTATATCATTTTCTGCGCTTCCATAGCAAAAATCGCCGACATCGATGACAGTATAAGCGAGGCGCACGGGCTGTTGCAGAAGATGATTTATGTCAGTATCGCGAAGTTTGTGGCATTGTTTGTGGTATTCGGCCTCCTGCCGCCTACCGACCGGTCTGTCGGAATGCTTTTGTTTGCCTTTGTATTTACGGTATTCGAGCTGATATATGTGTTCCCGGCAATAGTGAAACTTACAGACGGGATCCTTTACCTTTCGGTGCGCCACGAGGGAACCGCCGCATATACCCCCTCAGGTTTGCTGAAAAAGCGCGGGTATCAGAGAACAATAACCGAAAAAGTCAGAAGGCTGTCGGTAATATTCGTGATAGCCAAGGCGGCCTGCCGGACACTGCCCGAGTTTGCGTCGCTGACCGAGCAGACCTTTGACAGCACCGCCGGAAGCTCCTTGTATTTGTATACCAATATTTTCAGAATGTTGGGAGTTTTAGCGGAGCTTGTGTTCATGCTTATATGGTTTATTCCGACGGTGCGGTATATCAGGCTGATTAAGCAGGATTCCGTGTTTGTCGGGAACCTTGAGCGGAAATATGCCGCCGAGATACAGTCAAAGCCCGACCGCCCGGCCCGCCGGGCGATAAAGGCGGCCTTCTTCTGCTTCGGCGCCGCGGCAGTATTCATCCCCGATATGTATTTTGACAGTATCAACGTTCTGCCGGATACCCTCTCGGCACTCTGTGTGATCCTCGGGCTTTGGATGGTCAGAAAACATATAAAGGGCTGGCAAAAGGTATCGGTTATTGCGGCGGTGTACGCGGTGGTCTCTGCCGCGGCGCTGGTTCTTGATTACCGCTTCAGATTTGAGTTTTATCCCGAGTCGATACTCCGTGACATTAAGGCATACAACCTGTATGCGGTTTACTGCGGGGTGAGGGGCCTCTCCGAGCTTGTGTTTGTGGCGCTTGTTTTTGCACTGCTCTGGATTATTATGAAAAACATTATAACCGGGCACACCGGCTTTGTTGCAACCGGGGCATACGACCAGACCGAAAAAATCCGCGTGCTGCATGAGGAGCTCTCGCGCAGGCTGATAGTTCCGGCGGTTTTTGCGGGTCTCTCGGCCCTGACCGATATTGTTTCGATGTTTCTCATCAACACCGCCGACTTTATGTGGCTTATTGAATTTCTGATCTCGGCGCTGTTTGCCTTCTTTATGATTAGGCTTATGATGGAGATAGACGAGCAGATAGAACATAAGTATATGCTTTCATGAAAATAATGGATGCATAATATTTCTGTTTTTTGCAAATAATCTGGTTGTAAATCTTTAAAGGAGATATACAAATGGACGACCAGAAAAACCAAAACAAAAACAAAAACCGGCAGGACACCCCGCGCGGTGACCAGGCAAACCGCAACAACAATAGAAATAATAATCAGGACAACAAAGAGAACCAGAACCGCGACAACTGCGAGAACAGAAACCAGTAACACGCCGGTTTCAATAAAAGGGCCCCGCCGCACGGCGGGAGCCCTTTTTGCATTGACAGGCGTCCGGTTTTATGGTATCATTTTTTAAAATTACAGGTGACGGGTGCGGAGAATGAGAAGAAAATGGAATATAGAGACTGGGGACGGCGTGCATACCGTCGAGTACCGGCGGTCGCTCTTCGGGATTGTCAGGGTGATTATTGACGGCGAGAGCTTTAAGCTCGGGTATGTCAGCCGCTTCTCAAAGCGCAGCGAGCCCTTTCGCGTGGGCGATGAGCAGTGTGTGCTGATTATTAAGCGGGGCGGGAGAGCAGAAATTATGTCGGGTGACTGTAAAGTCGAGCGCGTAAAGGTGGGTACATAAGAAGGCCGGCGCAAATCAGGCTGATTTGCGCCGACCGCCTTTTATTGAAATAATGGAGCTTGTATGTTTTTGAAAGTCGCACCGCTGCTGAAAATGCCGTAGGGGCGATCTGTGATCGCCCGCGCACCCTTTGCAAGGTTCTTATATGCCCGCTATATCTTAATTCACATCAAATCCGTGCATGAAGCCGGTCATATCGGCCGAGCAGATGTCGCCGCCGATGACGCGGTTCCGGTAAACAAGGAGATTCGCGTAGACCTTGCCATCATAGCCGTTGTATTCGGAAAGCTCGAAGGTGTAGCGCTTCACGTTCTTGCGCTTGTATTTGGAGAGGTCGAGCCCCTGCTGCTTTTGTATTTCGTTGTAGCTGGTGAAAATGCGGTCGAACTCCGAGGGGATTGTGACCTCGGTCTCCTCGACCGGGGTGGGCTTTACCTTCCAGCCGAACTGGCTCAAGAATTCAGCCGCGTCGGCGGCGCTTTTTATTTTGTCATACCTGATTGCCTGAGAATTTGAGGCCGGGGCTCCCGCCGGGGTGTTGTTCTCGCCGAGCGACGGCACAAAGGCCAAAAGGGTAATCAGCGTCACAAGCGCCACGCAGAGCACTCCGACAAACCTCAGAGTTGAGGCGCGCACCGTATAAATGAACATATATTAATCCTCCTGCCTGCTTGCATGATATCTGCTTAATTATATTTTGGCGGGAGGACAAATATTCTATTTTTCTACCGAAGCGGGGAACGGAGCCTGTTTCTGTGGATTGCCGTGCTCTGGACAATGCCGGTCATGATATAAATTGCAAGCACCGACGAGCCCCCGTAGCTGAAATAAGGCAGTGTGATGCCGACCACCGGCAGCATTCCAAGGCACATGCCGACATTCTCGACAGTCTGAATTATCAGCATGGCAGCAAAGCCGACGCAGATGTAGGTTCCGCTGTCGCCACGCGTCAGCTTTGCCAGCCTTGCGACCCGGATGACCACGAAGACCATGATTCCGATAAAAAGCAGGGCGCCAAGAAAGCCGAATTTCTCGGCGTAGGTACCGAAAAGGAAATCGGTGTGCCCGGCCGGCAGCTTTTGAAACATGCTGCCGCCGAATATGCCCCGGCCGAAAAAGCCGCCGTTGGCGACAGCAGCCCTCGAGATTATCGGCTGATAGCCCTTGCCCAGCGGGTCAAGGTCGGGGTTAAAGCCCACCAGTATCCGCAGCTTCTGGTCCTCGCGCAACAGTTGCCAGAGCAGCGGCGAGGCTCCGGCGGCGAGCACCGCGGTTCCGGCGAAGTACCAGAGCGAGAGCCCTGCGTAAAAGAGCATGAGCAGGATTATGCCGACATAGACCAGGGTGACGCCGAGGTCGCCCGACAGGAGTATCAGGCCGGTTGGCAGGGCGGCGTGGACCATAAGCCCCAGAAGTGTAAGCGGCTTGTTTATCTTCTTCTTTACACGGAAGATATGATACGAAAAGGTAAGCAGGAAAATCGACTTGACAAATTCGGAAGGCTGTATCCCAAAGGGCAGGCCGGGGAGGTAAAGCCAGCTTTTATTCTCGCCCTCGCTGGTGCCGAACAGAAGCGTCGCGGCAAGTAGCAGCAGCCCGGCGCCGTAAAGGTATATTCCGAGCTTTTCGGCGATTGTCCGGTAATCGAGCACCGAGATGAAAAACATCATGACAATCCCGACTACTGTGGCGCCGGTCTGCATTAAGATGACCTTAAGGCCGAAAACCGAATATCCCCCCACGAGCGTCAGAATGCTGAGCAGCGAGAGCGCCGAGGTCGCCGCAAAAAGCAAAAAGTCCATGCGCCGCAGCGTGGCGAAGAACTCGCCGCAGATATCCCTGAACCTGCTCATCTTCACCTCCGCCCCGGGAATGCGCCCCGGACACCTTTTTATCCTGTCTTATCAGTACTGTCTGCCCCAGACCACCATATGCTCAGCCGGCTTGTCGCAGCAAACGCAGTGGTCGGCGATATGCTCCTCCTCAAAGGGGATGCAACGCGACTTCACCCCGTCGGTTTCGTCCTTTATCTTATCCTCGCAGGCCATATCACCGCACCACATGGCGCGGATATAGCCCGGTTTATTTTTTGCAATGTCGAGGAATTCGGCATAGCTGCGCGCGTCGTAGGTCTTGTCTTTGAGATTTTTTTCAGCACGCGTGTAGAGCTCCTTGTGCACCCGCTCGAGAGCGGCCTTGACCTCGTCCTCAATATTGTCAAGCGGCACGACGGTCTTTTCACGGGTCGGGCGGCTGACCAGCACGCAGGAGTTGTTCTCGATGTCGCGCGGGCCGATCTCAAGGCGCAGCGGCACGCCCTTCATCTCGTACTGGCTGAACTTCCAGCCCGCCGAATAATCGCTGTCGTCAAGTTTTACGCGGAATTTTTCAGCCAGTCTGTCGCGCAGTTTTGCGGCGGCTTCAAGCACTCCCGGCTTATGCTGGGCAACAGGGATGATTATCACCTGTATCGGCGCGACACCCGGCGGCAGAATAAGCCCCGAGTCGTCGCCGTGGGTCATGATTATGGCGCCGATTACCCGCGTGGAAACCCCCCATGAGGTCTGCAAGGGGTATCTTATCTGATTGTTGCGGTCGGTGTAGGTGATTCCGAAGGCGCGGGCGAACCCGTCGCCGAAGTAGTGTGAGGTGCCGCCCTGCAATGCCACGCCGTTGTGCATCATCGGCTCGATTGTGTAGGTATCAACCGCGCCGGCAAACTTTTCCTTGTCGGTCTTGCGCCCGATTATCGCCGGAATTGCAAGCGTCTCGGCATAAAAATCACGGTAGACGTGGAGCATTCTGATTGTTTCCTCGTGCGCCTCTTCCTCGGTCTCGTGCATGGTGTGGCCTTCCTGCCAGAGGAACTCGGAAGTGCGCAAAAAGGGGCGGGTGGTTTTCTCCCAGCGCACGATATTGCACCACTGGTTGTAGAGTTTCGGCAGGTCGCGATAGGAATGTATTATATTTTTGTAATGTTCGCAGAAAAGTGTCTCGGAGGTCGGACGCACGCAGAGCCGTTCGGTCAGCTCGGTCTGGCCGCCGATTGTCACCCAAGCGCACTCGGGGGCAAACCCCTCGACATGATCCTGCTCTTTTTGGAGCAGGCTCTCGGGGATGAACAGAGGCATATATACATTCTCGTGCCCGAGCTTTTTAAAACGTGCGTCAAGGTCGCGCTGGATATTCTCCCAGATTGCATAGCCGTAAGGTCGGATGACCATGCAGCCCTTCACCCCCGAATAATCGGCAAGTTCGGCCTTCTTTACAATATCGGTATACCACTGGGCGAAGTCGACGTCCATCGGGGTTATCTGCTCGACAAGCCTTTTTTCTTCTGACATTGTGAGATTCCTTCCTTACAGCAAAAAATTCTTCGTTTATTATATCCTACGCGGGTATTATTGTCAAGCGCAAAGTAAATAATGGGAGGGGGACGAAAAATGCCGGAGGTTGTGATATGGAAGCGTTGCCTTTTGAGAATGTGTATATCCACGGCGTGCGGATTGAGCGGACAAGCGGGGCCGGCGCGCTTGACTTTATCTGCCGGCGGCTGCAAGAGGAGGGCGCCGGCCTGCCGCTGGCGGTCTTTACCCCGAATGCCGAGATAGTCTGCCGCGCCGCAAAAGACGAGCGGCTTCTAAAACTGGTAAACTCCTCTGACATAAATCTTCCCGATGGTGTGGGCGTGGTCTGGGCGGCAAGCCTGCTCGGCAGCAAGCTGCCCGGGAGAATTCCGGGAATTGAGCTTGGCGAGGCGGTGCTCGGCCGGTGTGCCGAAAACCGGGCAGGCGTGTTCTTGCTCGGCGGCAGGCCGGGTGTGGCCGAGGTGGCGGCCCTGCGGCTTTCAGACCGGTTTTCAGGACTTGAGGTTCTCGGCAAGCATCACGGCTATTTTGACACATCCGGCCCGGAAAACCGGGAGATTGTACGGCAAATCGCGGAACTGAAGCCCGGGGTACTTGTTGTCTGCCTCGGCTTTCCGCGTCAGGAAGAATGGATCATATCAAACAGAGCAAAACTACCTGATGTGAAGGTCATGTTAGCGCTCGGAGGCTCGCTCGATGTCTGGGCGGGGCGGGTCAGGCGGGCGCCGGGACTTTTTCGCTCGGCGGGGCTTGAATGGCTCTGGAGAGTGACAACGCAGCCTGCAAGGCTTGTCCGCACGGCCTCGCTGCTGACCTTTGTCGGCCTCACTTTGCGTGAAAGACGGCGCATACAACACGCCGGAGAGCCTCCCTTATTGTGATTTTACACACAAAACGGCAGGCTTTATTGTTTAAACCTTGCATACTTCCAAAATTGATAAATTTTCGTCAAAGGTATTGTATATTTGAGGGTTTTGCGATAAAATATAAAGGGTAAAAGAAAGGCGCCGCCCGCAAAAAGAAGAGTAATTAAAATTTAATTTTAAACGGAGGAATTTCAATGTCAGTAAAAGTTGCAATCAACGGTTTTGGACGTATCGGCCGCCTCGCTTTCAGGCAGATGTTCGGCGATCCGAATTACGAGATTGTCGCCATCAACGACCTCACAAGCCCTGCCATGCTCGCCCACCTGCTCAAGTACGACTCGGCACAGGGAAAATACGCTCTTGCCGATAAAGTCAGCGCCGGAGAGGACAGCATCACGGTCGACGGGAAGACCATAAAGATTTACGCCATCAAAAATGCCGCCGAATGCCCGTGGGGTGAACTTGGCGTAGATGTAGTGCTTGAGTGCACAGGGTTCTACACCTCAAAGGAGAAGTCGATGGCCCATATCCAGGCCGGCGCCAAGAAGGTTGTTATTTCGGCTCCCGCCGGAAACGATGTCAAGACAGTTGTGTACGGCGTGAACGAAAAGATACTCACAAAAGACGACCAGATCATCTCCTGCGCGTCCTGCACCACAAACTGCCTTGCCCCTCTGGCAAAGGCGCTCAATGATTATGTTCCGATTCAGAGCGGTATTATGACCACAGTCCATGCCTACACCGGCGACCAGATGCCGCTTGACGGCCCCCACAGGAAGGGAGACCTGCGCCGTGCCCGCGCCGCGGCCGTGAATATCGTGCCGAACAGCACCGGTGCCGCAAAGGCAATCGGCCTTGTCATCCCCGAGTTGAACAAGAAGCTCATCGGCTCGGCCCAGAGAGTTCCGGTCGTAACCGGTTCTTCCACAATTCTTGTTGCGGTGGTTAAGGGCAAGGACATCACGGTTGAGAGCATCAATGCCGCAATGAAGGCTGCTTCCTCCGAAGTGTTCGGATACACCGAGGACCCGATAGTCTCGAGCGATATTATCGGAATCACCTACGGCTCGCTGTTTGACGCAACCCAGACCATGGTCACCAAGATCAACGATGACCTCTATCAGGTTCAGGTTGTAGCATGGTATGACAACGAGAACAGCTATACCACTCAGATGGTCCGCACAATCAAGTATTTTGCGGAGCTTCAGTAAATAAACAGAAAAACCGCCGGCGGAGAAACTCCGCACGGCGGCTTTGTGTTGGCGGCACCTGTCGGCCATTATGTGTGGCGTGCCGTGGTCTAGCGCTGCTTCTCAATGTTGGTTAGTGGGCTACATATAGATAAGAGCGCGGGATGTGTGGCCCGCGCTGCTTGATTTGTTAGTTGGGTTTTAAAGTTTTGGAGATTCTCAAGACCTTTTTCTCAAAAAGGGTCTTGAGCGGGGTGTGGGGCAGCGCCCTGCCGCGTCCTTTTTACATCTTTGTTAGTTCTCCGACAGCCGACATATACTTTTCGAGCCGGGCGGGGGCGGGGGCTTTGTCCTCGCCCGAGAGCAGGTAATATATTTTCACCTTCGGCTCGGTGCCCGAGGGGCGGATGATTATAACGTCGGTATTCTCAAGCTCCCAGCGCAAGACGTTGGAACTCGGGAAACCGGTTATGCTGCTTTTTTGGCCGCTTCTCATGTCGGTCAGGCTGCCGTCGAGATAATCACTGATTGAGACAACCGGCACGCCTGCGATATCGGCCGGCGGGCTCTGGCGCAGCGAGCTCATTACGGCCTTTATCCTGTCTTGTGCATTGTAGCCGTCGAATATTATCTCGGTTGTCCGCTCGAGCGAGTAGCCGTATTTTTTGTAGAGCTCGTCGAGCGCGTCGACAAGCGTCCTGCCGGCACTTATGTGGTGCGCGGCCATCTCGCAGATGAGCATTGAGGCGAGCACGCCGTCCTTGTCGCGGATGTATGTGCCCTTAAGGTAGCCGCAGCTCTCCTCGGCTCCGAAAATAAAGCTCCCGCGGCCTTCGGCCTCCTTCTTTTTTATCACCTCGCCGATATACTTAAATCCGGTCAGCACGTTGTAGAGCCCAACGCCGCCCGCACGGCAGATTTTGGCCATAAGCTCGGTGGTGACGATGGATTTCACCGCGTAGGGCTCGGGCGGCATTTGCCCGCTTCTCTTATAGGCGTCGATGATATAGTCAAGGAGTAGCAGGGCGACCTGATTCCCGGTAAAGCCAGTGAAAGCACCGTCGCGCCCGCGCGCCATGACGCCGACACGGTCGGCATCGGGGTCGGTGGCGATTATCAGGTCACTGCTAACTCTGTCGGCCAGTTTAATGCCGCAGGCATATGCCTCTTTGTATTCGGGATTAGGCTTGTCGACGGTGGGGAAATTTCCGTCTGGCTGCGACTGCTCGGGCACCACATACAGCTTTTTTATCCCCAGACGCCGCAGGACCTCGGGGACAAGCCTGTATCCGGTCCCGTGCAGGGGGGTGTATACCACGCTCAGTTTGTCGGCGACTTTTTTGACGATGTTCGGGTCGATTGCCTGCGAGAGCACTGCCGAGATATATGCTTCGTCAATGTCGCTCCCGATTATGGTTATCAGCCCGCCCTCGACAGCCTCTTTGAAGTCAGTGAGGTGTATGTCGTCGGAGATTTTTACCCCGCGGATGTATCGGGTGATTTGTTCAGCCTGCTCGGGGGCAATCTGTGCGCCGTCCTCCCAGTAGACCTTGTAGCCGTTGTACTCCTTCGGGTTGTGCGAGGCGGTGATGTTGATGCCTGCAATACACCCCAGATGCCGCAGCGCAAAGGAAAGCTCGGGTGTGGGGCGCAGATCATCGAAAATATAGACCCTTATTTGGTTTGCGGCAAGCACCGAGGCCGCCGTTCTTGCAAACCTTTTCGAATTTATCCGGCTGTCGTAGGCAATCACCACCGGGCGCGCGCCGGCGCCTGTGGACTTGATATACTTCGCCAATCCTTCGGTGGCCTGCGCTACCGTGAAAACATTCATCGCGCCGGTACCCAGCATCATTTTGGCGCGCAGCCCCCCGGTGCCGAAGGACAGTTCGGTGCCGAAACGCGCGTTTATCTCGTCCTCGTTGTCACCGATTTTAAGGAGTTCCTCCCGCTCTTCGGGGTTGAGATCCTTTATACTAAGCCACAGATTATATATAGTTCTGCTGTCCTGCATAAAATTTGCCTCTTTGTTGTGGATTATAAGCTATTTACCGGCCGGGCCGAGCAGCCGGCATACGCCTATCGGTGTGTACTGCGCCATGCTGAGCTGGAGGAACACCACATATGTGACGATATCCTCAATACTGCCGAGCAGCACGATATGGAATATAAAGCTTGACTCATTGTAGCTCAGAGGCACCGAGTCGACCCGGTATATTTTAAGTCCGCAGAGCACGGTTGTGTGAAGGATTTCATCGAGTGTGATTCCGGGCGAGGGCGAGACGCTGAACTCAAAGTAGATGTCATGATAAGGCTCCACGCTCCGGTCCTCCCCGCCGGCCTTGTCGCCCTCGGGTCGGCAGATATACCGGCGCAGCAACGCATACCGGGTCCGTTTGGTATCGTCCTCATTTGTTATGTCGCAGAGCGCCGCGATTTTCAGGTCATGCCGCTCGATAAGCGAATAAAAGCTGAGCAGCTTGCCGTCCGAGGTGTTCTCAACCGGGATTATGCAGGCGTCGGTTATCCCCGAGGCGGTGTCCCCGCACATATCGGCAAAGGAATTGTAAATATGCGGTCCGGCTCCGGGGAAGTGCGAGGAAAAAATCCGCCAGGCTTCTTCCGAGTAACGGTTCCCGACATATGCAATTCTGTTTTCGTTTTGTGTTTCGGGAAGGGGAAAGAGCAGCTCGTCGGGGTTTAAGCCAAAGGCACTGAGCATCTCGGAGAGGCGGCGGCAGGTGTTGATCCTGTCTCTTGAGCTGAATTTTCTGAGCAGCTCGGACTCCCTAAAGCAGGCCGCCGCAATGCCGGCCGCCTCTGTGGCGCTGCCGGCAAGCTGCAGGGAGGGGGCAAGCTGATTTAAAATCTCGTATGCCTGCGAGATTCTTAGACGGTTGAGCCCCCTCTGGCGCTCCCATATTTCATTTAGGTTTTCGATTATTACCTGATGGTCGGAGCTCATTATTATATACCGCAAATCAGCTCGTAGCTGTCCGAGAGGAAGGAGTTCAACTCCTCACCGTCAAGGCGCCGGTGCGCCATGAGCGACAGCTTGTAGATATATCCTGCCAGAAACTCGGCTTTTTTATCATCTGTCGACAGCCCGAGCAGGCGCTCGTAAACAGGCGACGAGGTGTTGACAATGAGGGTCGCGTCGGCAATAGACGGGCCGGCCTCGGTCTTTGTCACGAAGGAATACTGCTTCATAAAGTCGTCCATGCGGCGCTTGTCCTCGGGCAGATTGAGCAGGGCCGGAGCCCGGTTGTCCTTGAGGCTGACAAATTTTACATTCAGCTTGTCGTCTCCGGCGGCCTTGCGGAAGAGCTTGACAATCTCCTTGTTTTCCTTATCCTTTTCATCGGCTCCGCTTGCCAGCGCCGAGACGTCGGCGTCGACCCGCACGAACTTAATCTTTTCATAGACCCGCTCGGCCGCGGTGATAAACTGCGTGTCGATGAGGTGGTCGAGCACCGCCACCTTGTAGCCCTGTGCGGTGAACATCGAGATGTACTGCGATTGCTGCGCGGGGTCGGAGGTGTAATAGACCGTGACCTCGGCTTTTTCTTTAGCGTCCTTATCGTCGCCTTTGACGGCAGCCTCGCGGTACTCGCTTATTGTCATGTAGGTCTTATCGGTCAGCCCGAGCAGGAGCGAATCCTTGACCCGGTCGAAGAACTTGCGGTCGCTCACCGAGGCGAACTCGACAAACACCCGTATGTCACCCCAGATTTTCTCGTACTCCTCGCGGTTGTTTTTGCAGAGGCTGCTTAATTTGTCGCATATCTTCTTGACGATATGCGCCGAGACCTTGTTTACATAGACGTTGTTCTGCAGGTAGCTGCGCGAGACGTTGAGCGGCAGCTCGGGGCAGTCTATTACCCCGCGGAGCATGAATAGGTATTCGGGCACGACCTCCTTTACGTTGTCGGCCACGAAAACCTGATTGTAGTAGAGCTTGATTTTACCTTCGATGTTATCAAACTCGGTTCTCAGCCTCGGGAAATAAAGTATGCCCTTGAAGTTGAGCGGATAATCGGCGTTTATATGGATGCTGAGGAGCGGGTCTCTGAAATCGTTGAATACCTTGTGATAAAAGTCGTTGTACTCCTGCTCGGTGCACTCGCTGGGGCGCTTGAGCCAGAGCGGGGAGGTGGTGTTTATCGGCTTTTTCTCGGATTTTTTGTCCTCGTCTTCGCCGGTCTCAAGGTAGATTTCATGAGGCATGAAGGAGCAGTGTTTTTCGAGCATCTCACGGACCTTTGACGCCTCAAGGTAGGCCGCCTCCTCGTCGGTTATGTGCATTATCACCGAAGTGCCGCGGCTCTTGCGGTCGGAGTCGGATATCTCGTAGCTGCCGTTGTCGGAGCAGACCCAGTGCAGCGCAGGCGCGCCGGTGTAGGACTTTGTGATGATTTCGACCTTCTCGGAGACCATGAAAGCCGAGTAGAAGCCGAGCCCGAAGTGCCCGATAATACCGCTGCCGGCAGCTCCTTCAGCCGACTTACCCTCGTATTTTTCAATGAACTCGAGCGCGCCCGAAAGCGCTATCTGGCAGATATAGCGGGTCAGCTCAACCTCGGTCATGCCAACTCCGTTGTCCTCAACAGTGAGGGTTTTGGCGGTTTTGTCGACTCGGACAATTATTTTGTAGTCCTCTCCGTCAGCCTCGGCCTCGCCGAGCGAGCAGAGCCGCTGCATTTTGGTTATTGCGTCGGCGGCATTCGAGACGATCTCGCGCAGGAAAATATCCTTATCGGAATACAGCCACTTCTTTATTATCGGGAATATGTGGTCGGTCTCGACCGATATTCCGCCTCTTCTGCTGTTTTTTTCAATGGAGCTTTCACCTGTCATGTTCTCATCGGTTTTCTTTTCAATGCTCATGCCAAGGACCTCCTTTAATCTGTGTTTGTCTTATCTGTGTCAATATTGTTATCCTTGCCTTTTTTGTCTTTTTTGAAAATCTTGCGGAAAATCTTTTTCAACCAGTTGAACAACCTCGCGGTCAGACTGACGCGGCGCTTTTCCTCCTCGGTGTCGATAACCGAGCTGCCGGAGAGGTAATAGTCGGCAAGTGATACCGACAGGTCCTTTTTTATGAGCCTGCGGTGTATCGCCTGGCGGATCATTTCCCCGAGGACTATGAAGACCGGCACACCGAGTATCATTCCAAGAATTCCGAAATACCCGCCCATGATGATAATGGCGCAGAGCACACCGAACGAGGTCATACCGGTGGTCATGCCGACAAGTTTGGGCTGCAGGATATTCCCGTCAAGCTGTTGGATAACAAGTATAAGTATGATAAACAAAATTAGCTTGCCGGGAGAGGCAATCAAAACGATAAAACCGGCAGGTATCGCTCCGATGAAGGGGCCGAATACCGGAATGACATTTGTGATACCGACGATAAAGGCGAGCAGTATGGGATAGGGCAGCCCGGCAATGCTGAAGGCAATGCCGCTTATAATCCCGATAATCAGCGAGTCGAGCAGGGTGGCCTTAATATACCTGCCGAAGGTAATGTTGGTGAAGCGGCACCACTTCATGAGCGAGTCGTATCTTTCCCGGTTCATTATTGCGGCACAGAGCATTCTTGCCTGCGCCCCGAGCCGCTCCTTCGAGCTCAGGATATAGACCGAGATGAAAAGCCCGAGCAAAAGGTTCATCACGCTGCTGACGAGCGAGGCACCGTAGTTTATAACATAACTGCTGATATTGCTGAAGAGGGTCGAGGTGTCCCTGAACCATTCGCTGATTTTGGCCTGAATATCCTCGATGCTTATATATTCGCCTATCTGGTCGTTGCTCAGCGAAAAATCAAACTGTGCTATAATCCGGTTTACGTATGCTATCGCCTGGGTCGTGTAGGAATTGAGATTTGCAATAAAATCCTTGTAGCTTCTCTGAAGCTGGGGGATGATAATAAGCAGGATCGCCGTAATACCGAGCAGTATCACAAGATAAGTGCAGATTACCGATAATACGCGCTTTATGCGCCTTGACTTTATTTGCCTGAACAGCTTGTCCTCAAACAGCCTCATTATAGGCGAGCAGATATATGCAATAGCCGCCCCGATGATTATCGGCGCTATGACCGAGAGGGTGCCGTTTATCCAGGAGACTATAGCCCGGTTGTTTATGATAATTGCAAGCAGAATAGCCAGAACGGCATATACCGCCACCGCTACGGCGATTACTGTGTGCCGTCTGTTCCAGTTGAAGTTTGTCATCAGCGCTCTCCTATGTTTTTTGGCTGCCGGGTATATAAAATTATTATATATCAATTATAGCATTTAGTCAATATTATTGTATTGCCGCCAATAATTTATTGATTTTTCAGCCAAAATGTGCTATATTGAAGTGCAGGCAAAATACCGGCAACACTTGCAAAAACAAAGGACTAAAATGAATTGTGTAACAGAGGCGGCTCCCGCGAAAATCAACCTTTATCTTGACGTCCTGTCAAAACGCCCCGACGGATATCACAACATAGTCAGCATCATGCAGACGGTATCGCTCAGCGACATCGTCAGAATCGAGCTGCGACCGGGCAGCGGAATCAACCTTGAGGTTTCGGGGGATATAGGTGTGCCCGGGGGCAGGGAAAACCTCGCATACCGCGCGGCCGAGCTCTTTCTCAGGATGGCAAATACTGACTGCCGGCTTGACATAGAGGTGGAAAAGGTCATACCGGCAGCCGCGGGGCTGGGCGGCGGCAGCAGCGACGCGGCGGCGGTGCTCCGCGGGCTCAACAGGCTGCTCGGCCGTCCCTTCAGCTACGCGGGGCTCTGCAAAATGGGCCTGTCGCTCGGGGCTGACCTGCCCTTCTGCATTGCCGGGGGCTGCGCTCTGGTCGAGGGAATCGGCGAGAAACTCACGCCGGTGCCGGTGATGCCCGAGGCGGCCATACTTGTGGCGTCGGCCGGGGAAGGGGTACGCACCCCCGAAGCCTACGCAAAGCTTGACGCGATGTACAACAACTTCAAAAAAAAGCGGGCCTCAGAGAGCCATCGTCAGATGCTGGCGGCAATATCTGCCCGGGATATCCGGGGGGTCTGCGGGTGTATGTACAATATTTTTGAGGACTGCATAATACCTGAGCACCCCGGGGTAGCCGAGATAAAGCAAATTATGCTTGGAAGCGGTGCCTGCGCGGCGCAGATGAGCGGGAGCGGCCCGGCGGTGTTCGGCATTTTCACCGACAATGAGGCCGCAAAAGAAGCCTCAAAGCAGCTTGCCGACGCGAACATCACATCATACATCTGTATTCCGGCGAGACCGTCCGGTGTATAAAAAAGAAAAGGAGCGACTTATGGGCAACGAATATTTCGGAAAAGGCTATGCGGAGCTGTACGAAGATTATATTGATTTTATCAACTATGTTTTCGGCTTTGACGGGCATAATGAGAATTTTGTCAGCCTGCTCCCCAAACTCTACAAGCCCGAGTGCAAACCGCTTGAAAACGCATATGTGGCGCTGACAGACGGCAAACTCAGGGCTGCGGTCGGCACGCAAAGCTGTGACATTAGGGTCGCCGGCACAAAAATCACCTGCCGCGGGGTAGGCAATGTCGCGGTCCACCCCTTTACCCGGTCAAGAGGATATATGCGCAAACTGATGAACATGGCGCTCGATGATATGGTGAGCGACAGAATCGATTTGTCGGTTCTCGGCGGCAGGCGGCAGAGGTATAATTACTTCTCGTATGAGAAGACCGGCACGCTCTATGACTTCACGATTAATGAGGACAACCTGCGCCACTGTTTCGGCGCCGACCGCTCCGCGTATCACACCGTCACATTTTCCAAACTTGACGAAAATGATACCGACGCACTTAAGAACATAAAAGAGCTGCTCGAGGGGCAGGTATATTATCCCTGCCGCCCGGCAGAGAAGCTGTATGACATTCTCTGCTCTTGGAGCAGCACGCCATATGTGGTTTCAAAGGCCGGCAGGTTTGCGGGGTATTTCATCTACAAGTCGGAGACGGTCTTTGAAATAGCCCTTTGTGATAAAGACAATTTTTTCAACACGATAATCACCCTGTTTGATGAGTTCAAGCTCAAAAAGCTGACGATTAAACTCCCGCCGTTTGAGGTCGACTATATAAGCCGGCTCTACCGGGTCTGCGAGGGCTACACAATCGGCACGGTGGAACACTTTTCGGTGCTGAGCTACGGGAGGGTCGTTGATGCGTTTATCAGGCTCAAGGCGTCGTATGAGGAGCTGCCCGACGGTGAGCTTCGCCTGCTTATCCACGGCAGGGCCGGGGACGAGAACATAAGGATATATTCCTGCGGCGGGGTGTGCGGCGTTGAATCGAATGACGGCGCATATGACCTTGAACTTGAGCATATTGACGCCATGAACCTTCTCTTCTCACCCTTCTGCCCGGGGAGCCAGAGGCTGCCCGGCTTTGCGCGGGTCTGGCTGCCGCTGCCGATTTGGCTGCCCCGCGCCGACGGGATTTAGAAATTTTGGGCGCGCTGACCATATGTTCAAGCGCGCCATTTTTTGTTAAACGCGTAGAGGGGGAAAGTTACTAAATACTGATAGGAGGCAGAGCCCCATATATCTTTAGTATCTGTATGTATAATCGCTGTCCGGGACTTCGGGGATGTATGTGGTAGCCGCGGTTGTGGTTTCGGGTGCGGTGGTATCATGCGGTGGTATGTCAGGCGGCTCTGTGGTGTCGGGCGGGGTGGTTGTGACCTGTGGCGATGATGTTACGGGAGCGGTTGTCGTGTCGGGCGCCGGGGTGTCGGGGGAGCTGTTTTCGGAGGTATATTCTTCCGAGGGAGATACGGAAGAACTGTCGGCTTCGGAAGTCGACACCGGAGGGTTTTTGACCAGCAGGGTGCCCTCGGGGGGCTCTATTGGCTTGCATGAGGCGAAAAACAGAATTGAGCCGGTTGCCAGCAGCGCTGCTATTATTCTTTTCATATCAAGCTTCTGCCGGAAAATTATTCGCAGCCTATGTCCGGCGATTGTCCTCTTTGCGGTGTCCGCATTGACGGCTGCGGTCTGCGGACAAGCATATTATACTTCATATGTCGAGGGGTGTCAAGGCTCGTCAAGTAAAAATCTTACAATTGAAACTTATTACGTATTTTGTGTGAGCCGGTATTGATTATTTTGGCGGGTGATGATATAATTCTGATATAAATCACTGTTGTGAAGGGTTCAGGATGTTTATAACGTATATAATAAAATTCAACCTGTACGAGTACATTACCCAAACCTTTGAGATAGACGGCGCCGGAGCCTGGACGCTCATGGCGGCTTTTATCCTTGTCTCAGCTGCCGCGGCCTATATGCTCGGCAGCCTGAACTTCGGAATTATCATCTCAAGGCTTTGGTTTCACGACGATATAAGGAAGTACGGCAGCGGCAACGCCGGGGCTACAAATATGCTGCGCGTCTGGGGGAAGGGCCCGGCGGGGCTTACCTTGCTCTGCGACATGCTCAAGTGTTTTGCGGCGGTGGTAATCGGCGTGCTGCTCATGGGCGATATCGGCGGTGCCACCGCGGGGCTGTTTTGTGTGGTCGGCCATGTCTTTCCCTGCTGGCACAGGTTTAAGGGAGGGAAGGGCGTTGCCTCAACCGCCATGGTGGCGATTCTGGCAAGCCCGGTTGTCTTCGGCTTACTTGCCGTCGTATTTGTCGTGATTGTGACATCCACAAGATATGTGTCGCTCGCCTCTATCATGTTCGCGCTGCTCTTTCCGCTCCTGCTCAGTTCGCTGACCGGTCCCGGCCCGCATTTTCTCATGGCCTTCTGCGCCTCGGTGATTGTGCTTGTCATGCACCGCGAAAACATGAAGCGGCTGCTCAACAAAACCGAGCCTCAGATTGACACCACTCAGTTCAGATTCAGAAAAAAGAGAACAGAGGAAACACTGCCCGATGACGGCAGCGCCTCAGAAAGCTCTGCCGAAACAGTTGCCCGCGATAAAAATCAGGGCACCAAAAACACCTCGCGAAAAAAGCTCAAAAGAAGAAAACAAGCCAAATAAACATCAAAATCCTGCACATACCGGGCGATATGTGCAGGATTATTTTTTAATGCGTGATGTTTATTTGTCGAAATAGCCCAGTTTATAGAGGAGCTCTGCAGTGAGCAGGCTGCCGCCGGCGGCGCCGCGCAGCGTGTTGTGCGAGAGGCCGACAAATTTGTAGTCAAAAAGGGAATCCTCACGCAGCCTGCCGGCGGCGATGCCCATGCCGCCGTAGAGCATGCGGTCAAGCGCGGTCTGCGGGCGGTTGTCCTCCTCAAAGTAGGTGATAAAGCGCGCCGGCGCGCTGGGAAGCCCCAGCTGTTGCGGGAGACCCGCAAATGAGTTCCAAGCCTCGATGATTTCGGCTTTTTCGGGCTTTTTCTCAAACTTTACATAAACGGCGGCCATATGCCCGTCGCTGACAGGCACCCGGAAGCACTGGGCGGTGATTGTTGGGGAGTTTGCCTTGACTATCTCGCCGCCCACAACGCTGCCCCAGATTCGCAGCGGCTCCTGCTCGCTTTTCTCCTCCTCGCCGCTGATGAAGGGGTTGATATTGTTGACAATCTCGGGCGCGTCGGCAAGCGTTTTGCCGGAGCCGGAGATCGCCTGATATGTATTTGCAACAAGCCAAATCGGTTTGAATTTAAGCAGCGGGGTTATCATCGGAACATAGGACTGGATTGAGCAGTTCGGCTTTGTGACGATAAAGCCCCGCTTTGTCCCCAGTCTTGCCTTCTGTGCCGGGATTACCTCAAGGTGAGCCGAGTTGATTTCGGGAATAATCATCGGCACATCGGGGGTCCAGCGGTTTGCCGAGTTGTTGGATACCACCGGCAGATCGGCCCTGGCGTATGCTTCCTCAAGCGCCTTTATTTCTTCTTTTTTCATATCGACGGCGCAGAACACAAAATCGGCCTCTTTTGCCACGCGTTCGATGTCCGAAGCGTCGACAACAGTCATGTCGGCAAATTCCTCGGGCATCGGCTGAGCCAGCTTCCAGCGGCCGCCGAGCGCTTCCCTGTATGTTTTCCCCGCCGAGCGCGACGACGCCGCCAGCAGGCTTACCTGAAAGTATGGGTGGTTATGGAGCAGGGTGAGCAGCCTCTGCCCCACCATTCCGGTAGCTCCGATAACTCCCGCTCTTAGTTTGCTCATGAAAAACCTCCGCAAATAAAGGATAAGCTATGATATCACATTAGAACGGTAAAATCAATAGTAATAGGCAACAATTATTGAGGACGGATTATCTCCTTGTATATGGCATTTTTGGGTACGCCGCGGTCGGCCGCGACTGCCTTTATTGCCTCCATTTTGGTCAGTCCGGCCTCGATATAGTACCCTACATGCTCGCCTACGGACATCCCCCGCCAGAACTCGTTGCCGGATGCGGCGGCCTCGGCACCGGCCACCACCAGCACGTATTCGCCGCGCGGCGGGTTCGTAGTGTAATACTCGGCGGCCTCCCCGAGCGTGGTCCGCAGGATTCTTTCGTTTATCTTGGTAAGCTCGTGGCAGACCGCTACCCTGCGCTCGGTGCCGAATGTCCTGGCAAGGTCTGACAGCGTTGTAATAAGCTTGTGCGGTGCTTCGTAGAAAATCATGGTCCGGGTCTCGGTTTGAAGGCTGTCAAGCCGCGCCTGCCGCTCAGCGCGGTTTGTCGGCAGAAAGCCCTCAAAACAAAACCGCCCGCTCGGCAGTCCTGAGGCCGCCAGCGCGCAGATTGCCGCATTGGCGCCGGGAATCGGCACTACCCTGATGTTTTTCTCCTCGCAAAGCGCGACTAGGTCCTCGCCGGGATCGCTGATTGCCGGGGTGCCCGCGTCGGTGACGAGCGCGCAGCTCTGGCCCGAGAGAATCCGCTCTGCTATCAGCTCGCCGCGCTCGCGCTTGTTGTGCTCATAATATGAAATCAGCGGCTTTTTTATGCCGAAGTGGGTGAGCAGCTTGAGCGTCACCCTTGTGTCCTCCGCCGCGATGAAGTCAACCTGCGAGAGCACCTTCAGGGCGCGCTCGGATATATCCGACAGGTTGCCTATCGGGGTGGCGACAAGATAGAGAGTGTTTTTCTCAACGCGGTTCTTCTCTGGAGGTTGACTTAAAGCCGACATCAAGTACCCAGCCTTTCCTTGAGCACACAACTCATTCTGATTGAATATACTTTAATGTGACTTATTTGTGTGAGGTGCGCTATGGCAATAAAAATATACATAGATCAGGCACACAATCCGGTAAATCCTAATGCGGGGGCCGAGGCCTTCGGCCTGCGGGAGCAGGATCTGGTATTCAGAATCGGGATTGAGCTTGCGGCGCTGCTTGCTGCCAACGAGAACTTTGAGGTCAGGCTCTCGAGGCCGACCCCTACGACCCAGCTCGGTACCTCGACGGCAACAAGCCTGCAGGCGCGGGTGAGCGACGCCAACAGCTGGGGGGCAAATTATTTCATCAGCCTGCATACCAACGCCTCGCTGATAAGCAGCGCCAGTGGGAGCGAGGCCTATGTGTATTCAAGGCAATCCGAGGCATATCCCTTTGCCGAGCAGATTCTGATATGGCTGAACAGGGAAACCGGGCTGCAGAACCGGGGCGTGTTTGTCCGCCCGGGGCTTTATGTGCTCCGCCGGACCGCAATGCCGGCGGTGCTGCTTGAGCTGGGCTTTATAACCAACTACAACGACGCCAACCTGATGAACACCCGCCCCGACCTGTTTGCCCAGGGGATATATTACGGGCTGCTTGATTATTTCGGACTGTTGCAGTAGACTCAGGTTGTCTTTACATATCAGTTAACACCCGGGCGGGACTCCGCCCGCTTTTTTATCAGGAGCCCGACGGCAGTCACCGCCGTTTTGATTGCCCGGTCGGTGTCGTGGTTTTCGTCTGAACTCTTATCAAGCCCGGCGGCCGCCCGCTCCTGATTCCAGATGACATGGAAGACCGCGCCGGCGCTGACGCCGAGCAGCGATGACACTGTAAAGAGGGTCGAGGCCTCCATCTCGCTGGCCAGCACTCCGAGCTTTTTCCATGCTTCCCATTTGGCGAGCAGCTGTCCGGCGACCGCCATTTTTCCTGGACTGTGCTGGCCGTAAAACGAGTCCTTGCTCTGCACGACTCCGGTGTGGCTGGTATACCCCAGCTTGTCTGCCGACTCGCGGAGCGCGAAAAGCACCTCGGTGTCGGGCACGGCGGGGAATTCTATCGGCGCGTATTCGCGGCTGGTGCCGTCCTGCCGCACCGCGCCAGAGGCTATGACGATGTCGCCCGGCCTGACACCCGGCGCGATCCCGCCGCAGGTGCCGACCCTGATAAAGGTGTGCACGCCGCAGGCCGCCAGCTCCTCGACCGCAATTGCGGTCGACGGGCCGCCGATGCCGGTCGAACAGACCAAAACCCGCTCACCCGAAAGCCTGCCGCGCCAGATATTGAATTCGCGGTTTGAGCCCAAATGCTCGGGTTCCTCAAGATATGCGGCGATTTTCTCGCATCTGCCGGGGTTGCCGGGCAGTATCGCGTATCCGCCGGCATCAGCCCGGCGGATTTTTATATGAAACTGAAGCTCGTTACTAAGTGGCATCGGGTGCCTCCGCAAAAAAATAATAAAATCCGCCGCCGGTGGGAATATTACAAAATGACAAAAACTTGTCCGGCAGGGCTGATTATTATTTTAACACATACATCATCAAAAATCAAGAAAGGACAGAGGGTTGGACAGGATAATAGAACTTAACACGACTATTATTGCGGCGGCGTCGGCGGTCGGTAAAAAAGAGCACGAAGGCCCGCTCGGGAGCTGTTTTGATATTCACGACGAGGAGGACAGGTACGGCCAGCCGAGCTGGGAGAAGTGCGAGTCTGCCATGCAGCGCGCCGCCATGAATATTGCGATAAAAAAGTCCGGTATTAAGGAAAACGAAATAGAGGCCATATTTGACGGTGACCTGCTGAACCAGTGCACCGGCTCATCATACGGAATGCTCGGTTATGATATACCCTACTTCGGGCTGTACGGCGCCTGCTCGACGGCGGCCGAGGGCATCATGCTGGCCTCGATTATGACCACGCACGGGATTTTCAGATATACAGCCGCGGTGACCTCTTCCCACTTCTGTTCTGCCGAGCGGCAGTACCGGACCCCGGTGGAGTACGGCAGCCAGCGTACCCCGACCGCCCAGTGGACTGTCACCGGCGCGGGGGCCTTCATAATCGGGCCGGGCGGGAATGTCCGGGTGACCGCGGCGCTGCCCGGGATTGTGCGCGAGAAGGGAATCAAGGACGCCAGTAACATGGGCGCGGCGATGGCGCCGGCCGCCGCCGAGACAATTCTGCGCTATGTTATCCTGCGCGGGGGCAGGGTTGACGACCTCGACCTTATCGTGACCGGCGACCTCGGCTATGAGGGAAGCGCCATCCTGCAGGACCTGCTCGGCAAGGATAGGGCCGACATATGCGACAAGCTTGCCGACTGCGGCATGATGATTTATGACCGCTCCCGGCAGGACGTGCACAGCGGCGGCTCGGGCTGCGGCTGCTCGGCCGTGGTGCTGGCCTCGTATCTTTTGCCAAAGCTTGAGTCGCGCGAGCTGAAAAAAATAGTGCTGGTAGGTACCGGGGCGCTCATGAGCCCGCTGTCGCTGCAGCAGGGCGAGGGTATTCCCGCCATAGCGCACCTAATCGAGCTTCAGTGCGCCGAATAAAAGCCGGATAAAATATAGTTTATCGTGAGGTAAATCAAGTGTTGATGGATTATGTCTGGGCGTTTGTCTTCGGGGGGCTGCTCTGCGTTATTGCGCAGATTTTGCTTGACAAGACCAAGCTGACGCCGGCAAGAATACTTGTGGGATATGTGGTCGTCGGGGTGATACTCGGCGCCGTGGGGCTCTACAAGCCCTTTGCTGAGTTTGCCGGCGCGGGGGCGACTACGCCGCTGACCGGGTTCGGATATCTCATCTCAAAGGGAGTAGCCGAGGACGTCGGGGCGCGCGGCCTGCTTGGAGCCCTCACCGGCGGCTTCCGGGCCGCGGCCGCCGGCACCACCGCCGCAATCTGCTTTGGCTTTATAGCCTCGCTGATTTTCAGATCCAAGCCTAAAAGCTGAATTTCTTGCGGGGCGCCGTCCCACGCCCCGGTTTATACGGGGGCTCTGCCCCCATACCCCCGCTTAAGCCCCTTTTTTGAAAAAAGGGCCTCAAGAATCCCCAATAACTTTCAAAGCGTGGGGCTTTGCCCCACACGCCGTTATCGCGAATTCTGTTGTGCGGGAATTGCAGGTCGCTTCTACGGCTAATGATGAAAAACTCCGGTAGTCGCGAGGTATACAAAAAAGCTGAAAGGCACGCATGAACTGTATAAAGCAGAGCTGCCGCAAGTCAATCCGACTGCGGCAGCTCTGTTCTTACTTAAAATTCTTAACCCATCTTACGGCAAGGTCAATCCAGCACTCAACATGCGGCGCTAGGTTTTGCGGCTTCTGCGACCAGGTTTCCTCATTGGCCAGTGCCAGGCCGTGCACGCCCTCGGGGAATATGTGCAGCTCGAAGGGTATGTTGTTTTCTCTGAGTTTCTCTACAAAGACAAGCGAGTTTTTAACATCGACCACCTTATCGTCAAAGGTGTGCCAGATGAAGGCGGGGGGCGTATGGGGGCCGACATGCCGCTCGAGCGAGAAGCGGTTTATCTGCTCCTCTGTCGGCTCTGTCGTGCCGCAGAGATTGTAAAATGAGTGCTTATGGGTATACATAATGACCGGGTAGCAGAGAATCATGCCGGCGGGCTTGTTAATGCCGGCCGGCGCGTCGCCGAGCTCTGCAAGCACCTCGGGAATGTTCCAAAGAGTCCCGGTTGAGGCGGCAAGATGCCCGCCGGCCGAGAAGCCGCAGATAAAGACATAGGCGGGGTCGATTTTGTATTCTTCAGCGTGCTCGCGGATGTGTTTTATGGCAAGCGAAGCCTCAATGAGCGGGGCGTAGTTTGCCGCGCCGGGGCCGACGGTGTAGCGGAGCAGGAACACGTTAAATCCGGCCGCAAAGAACACTTTGACCACCGGCTCAGCCTCGCGCTCCGAGAGAAAGCGGTAACCGCCGCCCGTGCAGACGATTACCGCGCGCCGGGGAGACATTTTCAGCTCGGGCGGGTCGTCGCTTACATATGTAGTCAGCGTGGCGCCGGGGAATTTATCAGACAACTCAATTGTTTTGTGCAGCATAAAAAAGCCTCCGGAAATTATTCAAAAATTATTTTAGCACACAAGGAACACAAAAACAATACTGTTCAGGATAAATTACCGCCATCAAACCGGAACAATCCCGATGTTGACTTTTATTGTAGCATATGTTATACTTTGATAAGCACTCTACTACGGATAGAGCCTTGGGAGGAAAAATGATCAAGGCTATAATTTTCGACTTCAACGGCACCATGATATTCGACTCGGAATTTCACCGCAGGGTGTGGTTCGAGTTTATTCCCCGCCACACCGGCCGACGTGTTACCTATGAGGAAATTGATAAAAACATGCTTGGCCGGGACAACGCATCGATTCTCCGAAAATATTTCGGCGAGCACCTCTCCGACCGGGAAATCGGGGAGCTGACGCAAGAAAAAGAAGCGGCCTATCGCCGCCTCTGCCTTGCAAATAAAGAGCGATTCAAGCTGGTTGACGGTGTGGTGGAATTCCTCGACTACTTAAAGGAAACAGGAATGCCGACCACCATTGCCACCGGCTCGGAAATCTCGAACCTGAAATTTTATTACGAGCATTTCGAACTCTGGCGCTGGTTTGATTTTGACAGGATTGTATACGACGACGGCAGCTTTCCGGGCAAGCCGGCGCCGGATATCTACTTAAGAGCCGCTGCTGCTCTGAAAGCCGACCCCGCCGACTGCCTTGTTTTTGAGGACGCACATTCGGGCGTACTTGCGGCTCATAATGCCGGTATAGGGTACATAGTGGCGGTGAGCGAAACCGAAGATGCCTCTTTGTTTGATAGTGCGGGGGGCGTTGACCTTGTCACCAAAAACTTTCTCGGGTTTACCCGGTTTCTTGAGCTCAAACCTTAAGGTAATCATGCATAAATCACTCCTTTCCGGCCGGCTGAATTGCCAGTGAATAACTGTTTGTTAAATAATTTCATCCTGTTTTTATTATACAAGCTTGGCAAGCAAAACGCACGCTACTGATAGCGCCGGCGCACTACTCTGCCGCCTGACTCGGTAGAGTTGAGAAAAGGTGACTCTACCGGCAGTAGAGTCAACAGGAGACTGCGGAATGAACGAAAACGAACTAAGACAAAACATCTCGCGGAACATAATTTTACTGAGAAGACGCTATGATATGACCCAGGCCGAGCTTGCCGAAAAGCTCAGCTATTCCGACAAGTCGGTATCAAAATGGGAGCGGCAGGAGGGGCTGCCCGACATTTATGTGCTTGTCCGGATGGCAGAGCTCTTCGGGGTTACCGTAAACTACCTGATAAGCGAGCCCAAGCCCGAGCCGCTGCCGACAGAGGAGAGCGGCAAACAGCACCATTTCCTTATAGCCGCGCTGTCGGTCGGACTGGTCTGGTTTGTGGCGACGCTTTTGTTTTGCCTGCTGAAGGTCTGCCTGCCTGAGTCAGAATGGCTTTGGATGACCTTCGTGTATGCGGTGCCGGTCTCGGCGATTGTGGCTGTGGTGTTCGCCCATTTGTGGTGGGGGCTTTTGGTGCAGGGAATATCGGTCAGCGCGCTGGTATGGGGGGTGACGGTATGCATCCACATCACGGCGCTTGTGCCGGATGTCAAGAACATGGCCCTGATATATGCCGCCGCAGGGGTGTTCCAGGTGCTTGTTGTGCTCTGGTATCTTTATCTTGCGACCAAACGCAAAAGGGCAAAAATGAGGGGAGAGCAAGAAGAAGCCGATGAGGCTCAGGGCGAAGCGCGCCCGAGCGGGGATGAGAGATGAAAAGAAAAACAAGATACGGAACAAATATACTAGGCGGCTTCGGAATTGACGGTGTGGAGCAGATTCCGATAATCAAGGAGACCGGCTTTGACGCCATTTTTACCGGCTGGAGCAGGAAGGACAGAGCTGCGGTCATAAGATATGCCGAGGCTGCGGCAGGGGCTGGGCTTTTCTATGAGACCGTTCACGCCCCCTTCGGAAAGATGAACAGCATGTGGGTCGACGGCCTTGAGGGCGACGCCTGGCGCGACATGCTAATCGAGTGCGCCGACGACACGGCCGCCGCCGGGGTGGGGATTATGGTGACGCATGTGACGGTCGCCTCGACTGCGCCCCCGCCAGGCGAAATAGGATACCGCAGGTTTTTGGAGCTTGCCGAGCACGCCGCAAAAATCGGGGTGAAAATCGCGCTTGAGAACCTTGAGATTCCCGAGCATCTGGCCTATTTGTTTGAGCGTCTGGGAGAGATGGACAATATCGGCTTTTGCTGGGACACTGGGCACAATCTCTGCTACACGCCTGAAATTGACATGATGGAGTTTTATGGTGACAGGCTTATCTGCCTGCACATAAATGACAACAACGGCATCAGCACACCCGGGGTGATAACCTGGCACGACGACTCTCACTTTTTGCCCTTTGACGGCAGGGTTGACTGGGAAGGAGTTGCAAGAAGGCTTGATAAAGCAGGCTGGGACGGCATACTCACTCAGGAGGTCAGCCGGGGCAAGGAGGGCTGCGAGAAAATTCCGGAATACTCCGAAATGTCATACCGGGAATATCTGGCCGCGTCGCTCGAACGGCTCAAGAGACTGAATTCCCTTCGTGCCGAGTGAGTGACTCGTGGGTTTGTCTATTGGCTCGCAGCGCCGGGATGGCAGGGGCGGCTTGCTTTTGCGCATGAGTGCTATCGGTTAACATGATTGGGACAGGGACTACGGTTATGCAAAAACCTGTCCCCTTTTCATTTTTGACACTGGTATGAGAATTTATTCCGATTGTCCAGCTCATATTTCGGCGCCGCCGAAAACGCACAGGAACTTCAGTGCAAAAAGTGACGGCATATCTTGACAGCGCGTAAGTGCGCGATGTATAATATCTCTACAGCAATTTGCTGAATATTGAAGAGTAGAGGCTCTGGCGTTAAGTGTCGGGTGAACGGGGAGTTGTCATCCGAACGAAAGGCGGTGCGGTTCGCAATGCCTGCGGTCAGGGTCTTGCATCCCACTTCATAAGGCAATTGAGAAAGACAGGACACGCAAGTTGTGGTGCCTTCTTTCATGCCGTATGGGTGTGGAAGGGGGGTTTTTAATGAGCAATCAAAAGAAAATCGGGCTTTACGGAAGTCTGCGGGTCCTCACACTCGCGGCAATGCTGGCGGCGGTAAGCGTGGTCATCGGCATTGTCTGCAAGAACTTTTTAACCTTTAACATCTACTACAGGGTGACCTTTGAGAACCTGCCGGTGATTTTTGCAGGGATCCTGTTCGGGCCGTTTGTCGGGGCGGCGGTCGCGGTGGTCGCAGACGCGGCAAGCTGTCTGCTCTCGACTAATCCGGCAATCAATCCCCTGATATCTGTGGGAGCCGCCTGCGTCGGCTTTTGCTCCGGGGCTGTCCCGCGCTGGATTATCAGGCGCCCCGGTGCGCTGCAGACCGCTCTGTCGGTCGCTTCGGCTCATCTGCTGGGTCAGGTCGCTATCAAATCGGTGGCCAAGATGATTTGGTACGGCATGCCCTGGTGGGGGATTTTCATAGGGCTGGGCATCTCGGCGTTTGTCGGGACTGTTGAGTTTTTTATAATAAGATACCTGCTCGGACGCAGAAGCATTATGTCCGCGTTGGAAGGCATTGTTGACAGATGAATTATACCGAAACAATAGAATATATTGATTCGCTCGGCATCGGCAGCCGCCCGGGGCTTGAGAGAATCAGCCGGGTGCTCGGGATGATGGGCAACCCGCAGGAGGGCATGAGGTTTATCCATGTCACCGGAATCAACGGCAAGGGCTCCTTCTGCGCTATGACCGAGTCAATACTCCGCGCCGCGGGCTACAGAACCGGCCTTTATGTCTCCCCGCACATTCTGCGTGTAAATGAGCGCATGAGTGTGAACCGCCGCGATATCTCAGATGGCGAGCTGGCCGAAATTGCCACCTATGTCCGCAAATTCTCGGACGGGCTGCCCGACAGGCTGACCGAGTTTGAGTTTAAGACCGCAATTGCCTTTGAATACTTCCGGCGACAGGCCTGTGACGTGGTGGTGCTTGAAGTCGGCATGGGCGGGCGGCTCGACGCGACCAATGTCATAAAAAACCCGGTGCTTTCGGTGATAACCGGAGTATCACTTGACCACATGTCCTACCTCGGGGACACCATTGAGAAAATCGCGCATGAAAAGGCCGGGATCATCAAGCCCGGCTGCCCGGTTTTCTGGGGAGGCCAAAACGAGGTGGCGGAAAAGGTCATCTCAGATAGTGCCGCCGAGCTCGGCTCACCGTACTATGCCGCCGACTACTCAAAGCTCTGCAATGTACGCTGCACACTTTTCGGCGCGGATTTTGACTTCGGCGAATACAAGAATCTCCATTTAAACCTGCTCGGGCTCTATCAGCCGCAAAACGCCGCGAGCGTCCTTGAGGCCATTCCGATTCTGCGCGAGCGGGGATTTACAATCACCGAGGAGGCAATACGGCGCGGTCTTGAGAGCACGGTCTGGCCGGCAAGATTTGAGCTGCTGTCGAAGAATCCGGTTGTAATCTACGACGGCTCGCATAACCCCGAAGCCGTCGGGGTGACGATTCGCAGCATAAAGGCCCTGCTCGGAGGAAAGAAGGTGAACCTTCTGACCGGCGTGATGCGCGATAAGGACTATGCGACAATGGCGGGGATGCTGTCGGAAATTGCCCGAGTAGCCTTTGTAGTCACGGCTAATTACGGGCGGGCGCTGCCTGCCGCCGAGTATGCCGAGACCTTTCGCCGGTACGGTGTGGCGGCATATCCCTATGATGTGCTGTTTGACGGCATCCGGGCGGCATATGAGGACTCAAAGACTGCCGGTGTGCCGCTTGTCATCCTCGGCTCGTTTTACCTCTACGCCGACGTCAAGGCGGCGCTTGGCCTGTAATATCAGGAGTCCTTATATTTTTATTCGGAAAAACGAAAAACAAGGAGAAGTAAATTTTGAGGATAAAAAAAAGCACCCTTTTTATTGCCCGCGCCGGCATTATTGCGGCGCTTTACGTTGCGCTGACCCTCCTGTCGGCGGCAATGGGGCTTGCCTCGGGTGTTATTCAGTTGCGGCTGTCAGAGGCGCTCTGTGTCCTGCCGGTCTTTACGCCGGCGGCGATACCCGGGCTTGCTATCGGGTGCCTGATTTCCAATTTTGTGACCGGGGCGGTCGTGCTCGATGTGATTTTCGGCTCGTTGGCCACCCTGCTCGGCGCCCTCGGCGCATGGGCGCTGAGGCGCTGGAAGTATCTCGCGCCGCTGCCGACCATTCTTGCCAATATGCTAATCGTGCCGTTTGTGCTCAAATATGCCTATTCGGCAAGTGAGGCAATACCCTTTATGATGTTGACCGTCGGGGTCGGTGAGTTTTTTGCCTGCGGAGTGCTGGGTACGCTGCTTACCGTAATACTCTCAAAAAAGCCGGATTTGTTTGGTTAATTCAATTAAGTCGCTGCAAATTTATTTGCGGCGGCTTAATTTTTATAGCACTTCTACTAATGTCTAACGTCTAATATCTAATAACTAAATAACTAATTGCTTGCCTAGCATAGTTTTCTGTGGTATAATTAGGGTGAAAAAATGCCAATACTGCCATCAGACCGGTCGAGCGGCAGAACGGAGGATGTTTTGGAAAAAGAAAGAGCAAAAAGCCTTTTTTTTGAGTTTTTGCGGTATGTCGTGATCGGGGGAGTTGCCGCGCTTGTCGATATGGCAGTAAACTATGCCATGCTTTTTTATATCCTCGGCGCGACCAAGGACGACAAGTGGCAGGTGGCCGTGTCGGTTGCGGCCGGGTTTGTTGTCGGAATTGTGGTAAATTATATTCTGGCGAATATTTTTGTTTTCAGGACGGCCGAGCAGCGCAGGCGGGGCATGACGGCCGGCGCTTTTGCAATATATGCCGCGGTAGGTATTGTCGGGTTCGGCATAACCGAAGGGCTGACGATACTCGGAACATATTTGATAGGCGAGGAGGGCATCTGGTACATCCTTCTGACCTGTGTGGTAAAGGGGATTGTGCTTATCTGGAACTATCTCGGCCGGAAAATTTTCGTCTATAAAGGAAAGTAGGGATATAAAAAGAAAATGGAAAACAAAAAGAAAGATGGTACCGCAATAATAATCGGCGCCGGTCCCGCGGGGCTGACCGCAGCCTATTGCCTTCTGACCGAAACCGGTATGAAACCGATAGTCCTTGAGCAGGAGGGTTTTGTCGGCGGCATTTCGCGTACCGCCGAGCACAACGGCAACCGGATTGACATCGGCGGGCACCGCTTTTTCACCAAAAGCGACGAGATAAACGCGCTGTGGGAGCACTTCATGCCGCTGCAGGGCAAGCCGTCGCTCGACGACAAAATTCTCGGCACGACAGACAAGCAGCTCTCCCCGAACGGTCCCGACCCCGAGGTCGAGGACAGGGTGATGCTGCTGCGCCGGCGTGTGTCGCGGATATATTACCTTAAAAAGTTTTTTGACTATCCGATTACACTCAGCGCCCAGACCTTCCGCAACATGGGGTTCAGACGTACCGTTGCCGCCGGGTTCGGGTATGTGTGGTCGGCGATTTTCAAGAAAAAAGAGGATTCGCTCGCCAATTTTTATATCAACCGCTTCGGCCGGCCGCTCTATGAGATGTTCTTTGAGGACTACACCGAGAAGGTCTGGGGCAAAAATCCCCGCGACATCGCCGCCGACTGGGGGGCGCAGCGCGTCAAGGGACTCTCGCTCATGAAGGCGGTCTGGAATGTTATATCAAAGCCCTTCCACCGGGGCGGGGCAAAGGTAGAGACCTCGCTTATCGAACAGTACAAATACCCCAAAAAAGGCCCGGGGCAGCTCTATGAGGTTATGGCCTCCGAGATTGAACGCCTGGGCGGGGAGATAATCAGGGGTGCTGAAGTCACAAAAATCATTACCGAGGGCAACCGCGTCATAAAGGTTGTTGCCGAACAAAACGGCAGCGAGCTTGAATTCCCAGGCGACGTATTCTTTTCGTCCATGCCGGTAAAAGACCTCATAGCCGGGATGGAGGGTGTACCCGAGGATGTCAGGAAGGTCGCACTCGAGCTCCCCTACCGCGATTTTATGACCGTGGGGCTGCTTGTCAGAAAGCTCAAAATCGAGAACAAGACAAAGCTGAGGACGCTTGGCAACATCGTCCCCGACTGCTGGATTTACATTCAGGAGCGCGAGGTGAAGCTCGGCCGCCTGCAGATTTTCAACAACTGGTCGCCGTATATGCTGAGAGACCCGCAGAATACCGTCTGGTTAGGGCTTGAGTATTTCTCCAACGAAGGCGACGAGTACTGGAATATGGAAGATGACAAATTTATTGAATTTGCAACCCAAGAATTGGCAACAATAGGAATAATAGACCCGGCTGATGTGCTCGACTCGGTGCGCATCAAGGTGAAGAAGGCCTACCCCGCGTATTTCGGCAGCTACAGCGAATTCGGCAGGGTGCGCGAGTACCTCTCGGGCATAGAAAACCTCTGGTGCATAGGCCGGAACGGTCAGCACAAATACAACAACATGGACCACTCCATGCTGACGGCGCTCACCGCCGTGCGCTTCGTCAAAGCCGGGATTACTGACAAGACCGCGGTCTGGGAAGTGAATACCGAGAAGGAATATCATGAGGTGAAAGCCGAAAATGACAAATGAAAATATGGCGCTCCCCGGAGACTTGCCATCGGGAAAACTGAAAAGTATACTTGATGTTGTCCTGCCGCTGCTCATTCTTGTGGTCGGCGCGGGGCTTGTACTTTACTATGTCATCTGGCCCGCCGCCGGATACATGACCTCCGACTGCACCGACTCGCTGCGCTGGGCCGAGGCGACCTATGAGTCGGGGCAGCTTATCAGCGACAATTTTTACTACGCGGCAATCCTGCCGCTGGGCGGCAACCTGCTCTTTTTGCCGTTCATCGCGCTTTTCGGCTACTCGCTGGCGGCGCAGATCTCGGGGCTTGCAGTATTTGTACTGCTCTTTGCCGCCGCCCTTTATTATCTGGCCACTGGAATCGGCCTGAACCGATACTGTTCGGCGGGGCTTGTCGCGGTGTTCATGCTCATCATGTCCTCGAGCGCAAAGCTGCGCGAGATTATGTGGGAGCATGTTTTTTACTATAACCTGGGGCTGCTTTTCTTTTGCTTCGGCTTCGGGCTGGCATGCCGGATTCTCAGAGAAGGGGGATTTTTGCATGAGAACGGCCAAAGAAATGCTTTGGGCTGGGTGAGGCTGGCGGTTCTTTTTGTATTTATAGTGCTGGCCGCCACCGACGGGCTGCAGACCCTGACATGCCTGACCCTGCCGCTGGTCTGCGGTATCTTTGCCGAGCGGCTTTTTGACGTAAAGGAGAGGATTACATCAAAGAAAAACCTCATGACGCTGGTGGTGCTTGCCGCGGTGGTGGTCGCGTCCACAATAGGGCTGGCGCTTATCGGCGTGATTTCGCACGGAGTGAGCGCCGGCTATGCCGAGGCATACTCGACGTACAGCGCGATGTCAAGCTGGACCGACAACTTCCTCGGCTTCCCGCTCAACTGGCTCACATTGCTCGGCGTCTCGGTGTCTGCCGGCGATCCTCTGGTCAGCCTTGATTCGATATACAACATAGTGGGGATTTTCGGAGGGCTGATACTCCTCATAGCCCCGTTGGTGCTGCTCTGCCGGTACAATAAAATCACAAACCCGACCATAAAAATCATGCTTGTCGGGCATTTTGCGGTATCTGCTTTTATCCTTTTTGCGGTGACCTTCGGCAAGCTCGGCGGGGCGAACTGGAGGCTGACCCCGATGCTCGGCACCTCGGTAATACTGAGCTTTGTGACGGCGGTGGAGCTGATAAAGCAAAAAAAGGCAGCGGCACGTGTAGGTGCGCTGCTGCTGGCCGCCCTGATTGTCATGGCCGCCGTTCCGGCGATAAAAATTGCCGCGATGCCTCCGGATTACGGGCGCGAGAACTCGTGGCATGTCGCCGCCCGGGAGCTTGAGGAGCGCGGGCTTGAGTACGGGTATGCAAACTTCTGGTGGGCCGAGCTTATCACCATGCTGTCGGACGGGAAGGTTCAGGTTGCAAATATCGCCGCCGAGCAGCCGAAGCCCATGCCATACAGATATCAGGTTCCAAAAGACAGCTTTGACGACCGCGACACCGACAGGTATTTCCTCCTTCTGACCGAGTCCGAAAATGCTGTCATGTCTTCGTGGCTTAGTGCACAGCGCTATGCGGGAAAGATTGTTGAGGAGTTTACTATTGAGTCAGAGCCCTACAATTTGAGGGGATATGTAGGCAGATTGCTTTATGTATATGTTTTTTCTGAAAATCTATTTTGAATTGCAGCGCGC
>JBMNUI010000012.1:0-40689 GCA_050946195.1 Eubacteriales bacterium | reverse complement strand
ACTGTTGAGGTCGGTAAGCAGACCCTGAATAGCAAGCATGCCTGCGGAGCGGCTGTATGTAGCGATAATGTCGTATGCTCTGTCGCCGGCTGAGGCCATGACTTTGTTGACAAAGCCTGTTCGGTTGTTATTGTTTCCGGGTTCGCCGATGAAGACAAGCTTTACGTCGAGGCGGTCCTCAATATTCAGGTTGCGCTGATAAATGGCGTCTGTTACGATGTCTCCTGAGAATTCGGTTACTTCAAATTCAGGGCGTTCGACGTCCGACCAGTAAAGTACCCGGACATTCATGCCATCGAATTTCAGGTTCGGAGGGAGATTGTCTTTGATGTATCCACCTGAGGTGTCTTCGGGCGCGCTTGTATCAAGATTCGAGCCTGTAGTCGTTTCGGAATCGTCTCCGGAATCCCGACAGGCAACAAGAGCAGCAACCAATATAAGAATGGCCGCAAGAAACGCTGTTATCCTTATGGCCTTTTTCATGGCTGCAATCGTCCGCTTTTTGCGGACTCCTCCTTTCACACCAAAATAGCGTTATTACAATTATATCAAATACTTATAACATTGTCAACAATTATAATAACAACAAACAACCGGATGATGTTGTGCGCAACATTGTCAATTATATCAATGCGATACATAAATATAAAATTTAAATCCTGTCCGGATAAAGAAGGACGCCGGGATTTCCGGCGCACGCGGGTCATCTTTCGTCAAGTGGCCTGTACTGCCTTGCGCGTTCTATGCATTTGTAGCCCGGGCGGATGATTCTGCGGGCGGTTACATACTCCTCCATACGGTGCGCGCACCAGCCCGCAACCCGCGCGACGGCAAAGAGAGGGGTGTAGAGCTCGACCGGGATGCCGAGCATGCGGTAAACCAGCCCCGAATAAAGGTCGACATTCGCACAGATTGCCTTATCGGTTTTTTTGTATTCGTTGAACACCTTCGGGGTCAACCTTTCGATGCGCTCGAGCAGCTCAAAATCATCAAGGAATCCTTTCTTTTCGGCAAGGCTTCTGGCATAACGCTTGAGCATTACGGCGCGGGGGTCCGAGAGGGTGTAGATTGCATGCCCCATACCGTAGATGAGACCGCTGCCGTCGTTGGCCTCGCCCTTGAGTATCTTAAGAAGGTAGTCCGTGAGTTGGCCGTCATCCTTGGGGTTTGGGACGTTTGCCTTTATTTTTTCGAACATTTCTTCGACCTTGATGTTTGCGCCGCCGTGCCTCGGCCCCTTGAGTGAACCTATTGCCGCTGCAATTGCCGAATATGTATCGGTTCCCGTCGAGGAGAGTACCCTGCAGGCAAAGGAGGAGTTGTTGCCCCCGCCGTGCTCGGCGTGCAGCACGAGGCAAAGGTCGAGCAGGTGCGCCTCCTCCTCGGTAAAGGATTTATCCGAGCGCAAAACACGCAGGAAATTCTGCGCGGTGTTAAGCTCGGGGCGGGGATAATGAAGGTGCAGGCTGCGGTCGAAAAAGTAGTTTTTGTATATCGCGTAGGAATGCGCGGCAATGACAGGCAGGCGGGCGGTTATTTCAATGCTCTGGCGGAGTATGTTGCCAAGAGATGTGTCGTCGGGGTTTTCGTCATAGGCATAAAGCGCCATCACCCCTGTCGCAATTTTGTTCATCAGTGAGCGGCAGGGCGCTTTCATGAGTATATCCTCGGTGAACCTGGGAGGCAGGCGGCGGTAGGCATCGAGCAGGGCGCAAAAGTCGGCAAGCTGCGAGCGGGTAGGCAGCTCGCCGAAGAAGAGCAGGTAGGTGCACTCCTCAAAGCCGTATCTGCCTTCGGCTGCGTAGTTTTCTACCAGTTCATAGACATTGTACCCGCGGTATTCGAGCACGCCCTCTGTAGGCACGCGTTCACCCTCATAGATTATGTAACCATGTGCGTTGCCGATTTTTGTTACGCCTGCGGTGACACCGGTCCCGTCTGCCTCGCGCAGGCCGCGCTTGACGCGGTAATTGTCAAAGGCCTGCTCGGGTATTGAATATGCATCCTCGGCCACATCGATGAATTTATTCAAAAGGCCGCTTACATCCTTGAGGTTATTGCCGTTTGAATTATTTCCGTTGAAATATTGCATGACGTTTGCCTTTCTGCTTGATTACTGGTAGCATATTATAACACATGGCCGCAAAGTGTGCAAGTACGAAAATAAAAATTTCATTTTCTTTTCGTCGTCCGTGTTTTCCTCTAAAGTAAGTCGGCGGGATAACAGCAAAAGCGCGGATGATCCGCGCTTGCAGTATTGACATCTGGTTTTAGAAGTTTTAGAATTCTTAACCCCTTTTTCAAAAAGGGGGTTCGGGGGCAGAGCCCCCGAAGTAAAAATTGTTTACGGGGCGGAGCCCCGTAAATCTGCCTTACTCGGTCGTAGAATCGGCCTCGGTATTGTCGGCTTCGTCTTCAAAGCAGACGTCGCAGTCCTCGCAGCCGTCCTCGATAAAGTCCTCGCATTCTTTTTCTTCAAGTTTGAAGTATTTTCCGAACAGCTTATAGACGGCATATGCCACAGCGCCGGCGGCCGCGATTGCCGCGAGGGTGATCAGAACGATTTTGGCGTAGTTCGGCTCCTTCTTTTTTCTGCAGAAGCTCCAGTTGAACATAGCGTACCTCCTTTTTGACAAGCTTTTTTGAAATTTTTGGCCGTATGCCCGAGAGTGACACCATTTACTCTAAGTATATCATATTTTTAGAATTACGCAATAACAATTTGTTAATTTTATTCTGAGCCGTTTGTAAATTAAATATGCGGGCGGGCGCAATTTTTCGGGATTCCCTTTAATTCGGCAGGAATTTTTGGTATAATCAGAAGAAATGAAAACACAACCGAAGCTTGGAAGGAACTATGACATACCGGAAAATCTGCGGTATTCTGGCCGAGGCGGGGATAGCCGGGGCTGAGTATGAGGCGGCGCTCTTAATTGAGCATTTCTGCGACATCACCCCGGCGACACTTCCGCTTTTGAAGGATAAAGAATTCAGTTGCCCGGAACTTGATGCGGCAGTCATGCTGCGAGCGGAGCGGTATCCGCTGCAGTATATACTGGGGGAGTGGGGCTTCTGCCGGGAGAAATACCAGCTAACCCCCGACTGCCTCATCCCCCGGGCTGACACAGAGCTTCTAGTCGAGACGGCGGCCCGGCTGATTCCACAGGGCGGCCGCTTTATCGACGCCGGCACCGGGTGCGGCTGCATTGCAATCTCGCTGCTTGCCGCAAGGCCGGATATCACCGGCTGCGCGTTTGACATATCGGCCGGGGTGCTTGAGACCGCGCGGTCGAACGCCGAGGTGAACCGGGTGTCAGGAAGGCTTGAGCTATTTCAGGGCGACATGCTCGATGCGGGATTTTTTGAACGCGTCGGGGTATTTGATGCGGTGATTTCAAACCCGCCATATATTCCGAGCGGAGAAATACCCGGGCTTGAGCCCGAGCTGAGCTTCGAACCCAGGACAGCGCTTGACGGCGGGGCCGACGGGCTGACCTTTTACCGGGGGCTTATTTCAAATACCGGCGCGGCGCTGCGGGAGGACGGGGTTATTATCCTTGAGGTCGGCTCAAGTCAGGCCGCGCAGGTGATTGAGATCGCCGGGTCGGCCGGGTATCATTGCATAAAAATTCTTAAAGATATTGAAGGCCGGGACCGGGTTTTGGTCCTTGGCAGGTTGGGGAGGTGATGGCATGAATATCGTGGTGCTTGCCGGGGGACTTTCCCCCGAGCGGGATGTGTCGCTGGTCTCGGGCGGGCTTATCGCCCGCGCGCTGGCCGGCCGGGGGCATAAGGTTTTTCTGCTCGACGTGTATGAGGGCGTGTCGCTTGAGGGTAAGGCGCCGGCCGAGCTCTTTACCAACTCGCCGGAGTATAACTATATAATAACGCATAAGGTTCCCGACCTTGAGGAGGTCCGGAGACGGAACAATTATCAACGCGAACTTATCGGCAAGGGTGTCATTGAGGTCTGCCGTGCGGCCGACGTGGTGTTCATCGCCCTGCACGGCGACATGGGCGAGAACGGGCAGATTCAGGCGCTTTTTGATGTCCTCGGAATCAAATACACCGGCACCGGTTATGCAGGCAGCCTGCTAGCCATGGATAAGGATATCAGCAAGCGCCTGCTCAGGCTCGGCGGGGTCCCCACGCCCGACTGGGTTTATTATGACACCAGAGCCGACCGGCCCGAAAGAATTCTCCAGACCGTCGGGCTGCCCTGCGTCGTCAAGCCTCTGGCCTGCGGTTCGAGTGTCGGGATATCGATGGTTGAGGAGCTCGGGGAGCTTGAGGCGGCAATCTCGCTTGCCGCCGGATACGGGCGGCATCTTGTGGTCGAGAAGAAAATCACCGGGCGAGAGTTTTCGGTCGGGGTGCTCGACGGGCGGGTGCTGCCGCCTATTGAAATAATCCCGAAATCGGGCTTTTACGATTATGTCAACAAATATCAGGGGCTGACCGAGGAAGTTTGCCCGGCCGACATTACCGACGCCGAATTCCGTAAGATGGCCGACTACTCGCTTCGCGTGTTCAAAATACTTCGGCTCTACGGTTACGCAAGAATCGACTACATACTCGATGCTAAGGGCGAACTCTGGTGCCTTGAGGCCAACACCCTGCCCGGGATGACGCCCTACAGCCTTTTGCCCCAGGAGGCTGCCGCCGCCGGGATTGAGTACGGCGAGCTCTGTGAGATAATCGCCCGGCAAGGCCTCAGGCGATTTGACAACAAATAAATCTAATGAAGGAAATCCGGCAGAAAATGACGCCCGGCGCCGTTTTTGCCGGATTTTTGTGTCTGCTGCAGCCGTGATTGACAGAAAAATATCATTAATAATTATCTGCCGGCCGATGAGAATAATATTAGAATAATATTAAAGAAGTTTTTAAACAGGCCCGAAATTGGTCGGGATAATTATTGACAAAACCGGCCGGGGGTGCTAAAATTTTTGCAGCACGGGGGAGTGGTTCGCGTCAATGATGCAACCCGGATCAACATCATGTCAGCGCCATGCGGTGCCGGCTGGTCCGGAACCCCGCCGGCCAGGGGCGGAGGTTGAACGAGACATGTGCGCGGGCTGCCGTGCATTGTCCCGTTTTTTTGTTATTTATCGTAAATTCATGCTTAACAAGGAGATGTTGTTAATTGGAACATTATTTTAAGACGAAGGAAGCTGTGTTGATGGATGTGGACAGCTTTGAAAACGGCCTTCCTTCGGCTGAAGCCGAACTAAGGCTGGCGCAAGACGGTAAAAATGTGATTGAAGAGGGCAAAAAGACGACGGTATTCCAAAGAATACTGGCGCAGATTTCCGATCCGATGGTCATTGTGCTGATAGTGGCGGCCGTAGTGTCGGGTATCACCTCTTTGTTGTCGGCCGAGGGCGAGCTCGCCGATGTTTTTATTATTCTCTTTGTGGTCGTGCTGAATACCACCCTCGGGGTAGTTCAGGAAAGCAAGGCCGAGGCGGCTATTGAGGCTCTTAAGGAGATGACGGCGGCAACCTCAAAGGTATTTCGCGACGGACGGCTGGTTCATGTAAAAAGCGAGGATTTGGTTGTCGGCGACGTCGTGCTGCTTGAGGCGGGGGACGCAATCCCGGCCGACGGACGGCTGATCGAGTGTATGAGCCTTAAGGTCGAGGAGGCGGCGCTGACCGGCGAGTCGGTGCCGGTCGAGAAGACCGACGCGGCACTTGACCCGGCTCTGGGCGATGTTTCGCTCGGCGACCGCATAAATATGGTTTACATGGGCAGCGTTGCGGTTTACGGGCGGGGCAGGATGGTGGTGACAAGCACCGGCATGGACACCGAAATGGGCAAAATCGCAAAAGCCATTACAAGCGCGGCCGAGCAGAAGACCCCGCTGCAGCAGAAGCTGGCCCAGCTCAACCGGACTCTGACCTTTTTGGTACTCGGCATCTGCGCGGTGATGTTCGGCGTCAGCGTAGCACGGCACGGTATTGCCTTTGAGTCGATTTTAGGCTCGTTCATGCTGGCGGTGAGCCTTGCGGTTGCGGCGATACCCGAAGGGCTTGTTGCAGTGGTCACTATCGTGCTCTCAATCGGCGTGACCAAAATGTCAAAGCGCCATGCCATAATACGAAAGCTTACCGCGGTCGAGACGCTCGGCTGCACCATGGTAATCTGTTCCGACAAAACCGGCACGCTTACCCAGAACAAGATGACGGTGGTCGAGCATTCGGGCAGCGACGAGGCGCTTCTGGCTACCTCGCTGGCCCTCTGCTCCGACGCCGAGCTTGACGAAAACAACCATGCCACCGGAGACCCCACGCAGGCGGCGGTGGTGGATTATGCATATAGACAAGGGCTGCCGAAGCCCGGGCTTGCCGAAAAGTACCCGCGGGTGGACGAAATTCCCTTCGATTCGGGCAGGAAGCTGATGACAACCCTGCACAAAAAGCCCGGGGGCGGGTATATTCAGCATACCACCGGCGCGCCCGACGTCCTGATTTACAAGTGCGACAGGTATCTTGAGAACGGCGAGATTTTCCCGATGACAGACGAGAAGCGGGATTTCTTTTTTGCCGAGAACAAGCGGCTTGCCGGGAAAGCCCTGCGAGTGCTTGCCGCCGGCTATCGTGAATATGACGAGGCTCCTGAAAAGCTTACGGCCGGATACGAATCGGGGCTGATTTTCCTGGGACTTGTCGGGATGATGGACCCGGTCCGCGAGGAGGTTCCGGCGGCCATCGAGAGCTGCCGCAGCGCCGGAATACGTCCTATCATGATAACCGGCGACCACAGGGACACCGCCGTGGCGATTGCGCTGCAGCTCGGCATCATAAGCGACCCCTCGGAGGCGATTACCGGCGCCGATCTTGATAAGATGAGCGACGAGGAATTCCTGCGCGACGTTGAACACTACGGCGTGTACGCCCGGGTAAAGCCCGAACATAAGACAAGGATTGTCAGCGCATGGCGGGCCCGCGGGGCAATCACCGCCATGACCGGAGACGGGGTGAACGACGCCCCCTCGATTAAGAACGCCGATATCGGCATCGGCATGGGCATCACCGGAACCGACGTCACCAAAAACGTCGCCGACATGATACTGGCCGACGACAACTTTGCCACGATAGTCGCGGCGGTCGAGGAAGGCCGCCGGATATACGACAACATCCGTAAATCAATACAGTTCCTGCTCTCAACCAACCTGTCCGAGGTAATCAGTATTTTTGTGGCGACGATTCTCGGATTTACAATATTGAAGCCGGCACATATCCTCTTTGTCAACCTGATTACCGACTCGCTCCCGGCTCTTTCACTCGGTCTGGAAAAGGCCGAGACCGACATCATGAAGCGCAAGCCGCGAGACCCCAAGGGGGGAATCTTCTCGGGCGGCGTGGGGTATAGCGTCTTTTATCAGGGGCTTATGTCGGCGCTGCTCACGCTTGCCGCATACTTTATCGGCGAGAGGATCGAGAGCGGGGTGTGGAGTGTCGAAGAGAGCGTCGAGGGCATGACCATGGCATTTCTGACCCTGTCGATGTCGCAGATATTTCACTCCTACAACATGCGCTCGCAGTACGGCTCGATTCTGAAGATAAAAAATCAAAATTATTACCTGATGGGTTCCATGCTGCTTTCGTTTGCGCTGACCGCGGCGGTCATCTATATCCCCTTCCTCAGAGAAATTTTTGGATTTGCTCATATCAGCCTTGGCGAGTATTTCATCGCCATGGCGCTGGCGGTGATGGTAATCCCTATTGTCGAGGTGGTAAAGGCTTTCCAGCGCAGAAAGAAGAGCAGGCAGTCAAGGTGATTTTCGGGTCGCCGGCATTTCCCGCAGCACCGGGTGTGCCGGCAACCTTTCCTATTGACTTTCATAATATGATAATGTATAATTTGCCTGTAAAACCGGCTTGAACTGCAAAATTGATTGATAAGGATAATCATATGACGGCTTTGGGTGAGTTTATAAAGAGCATTAAAGCGCGGGATCCGGCCGCGAAGAACGCGGCCCAGATTTTGCTGCTCTACTCGGGCGTGCATGCCCTCATGTATTACAGAGTGGCGCATTTCTTCTATAAAATACGTTGTTATTTCATCGCTCGGTTGATTTCGCAGCTCGGCCGATTTTTTACCGGCATTGAAATACACCCCGGCGCAAAAATCGGGAAATGCCTGTTTATCGACCACGGCATGGGGGTGGTTATCGGCGAGACCGCCGAGATCGGTGACTATTGTACGATATATCAGGGCGTGACGCTCGGAGGAACCGGAAAGGACACCGGCAAACGGCACCCGACGCTCGGAAACAACGTGATGGTGGGCGCGGGAGCCAAAATCCTCGGACCCTTCAAGGTAGGCGACAACGCCAAAATTGCCGCGGGCGCGGTAGTGCTGTCCGAGGTGCCCCCGAACACCACCGCGGTAGGCATACCGGCGCGGATTGTCAACAAGAAAAAGGCCGCCGAGAAGTGCGCCGACCTTGACCATGTGCATATTCCCGACCCGGTGTCGCAGGAGCTGTGCAAGCTTTACAACAGAATTGCCGCGCTTGAGCAGAAGATCGCGGCATTGGAGGGCGAAGTCAATACTTCAAGTCGCCCCGACAGCGGGGAGAAGTAATTTTAACTATATTTCTGTGGGGGATCTGCCCCACACACCGTTTAACGTAAATTTTGAAGCGCGGGCCCCGCAACCCGCGCTTTGTTGCCTTTAGTATGCCGGTTGACTTAAGTATAAGCGAGCAACTACCCTTAAAAAATATTGCAGGAAAGTTTTTGAAGATTCTTAAGGGACTTTTTTCAAAAGTCCCTTAAGCGGGGTACGGGGCGGAGCCCCGTAAAAAAAAGCGGGGGCTAAGCCCCCGCGGGGTCAGGATCGCGAGAACACCTTACAAATAAAAGAAACAATTGCGTCGTAAGGCCTTATACGCCGGCGCTTTTGCGAGGGGGCGCCGTCGTGGCATGGCTGAGGTCAATTACTTTTTTTCGTCTTCGGCTTTGTCGGCTTCTTCCTCGCAGCCAAGAGGAAAACAAAAGATATTGCTGCAGCCGGTAATGGCCTTTACACCTATCTTGTAAGGTATCTTTATTTTGATGCGCTGGGTTATCACCACTCTGCAGGAGCTCCCGCAGGGGTCGCAATCGCAGGTAACGCAGGGTTCGCCGAAGCAGTCGACATCGACGTCGCCGACAAAGGTTTTCGGCAGAATTTCAATCGGAAGGCTTACCTTCGCCACTTCAAAGCCGGTGTTGCAGCACTTATCCGGCGGGCAGGGGGGCGGAGGCGGGGGCGGGAATTTGTTTGTCAGAATATCCATCATTAATAATAATATATGCCGTACTCAGCAGATTCTCGCCGACAACCGCCGTCGCCGCAGAATCCGCGGCAACTGCAGGCCACAGGCGCCACCGGCCGATTTGTTTCTAGGTCTTTTCTCCGGAGAATGGGGCGGCTCACATCAGGGAGTATTAGCGGTAAGCCAGAGAACGGAGGGGGCGCCGTGGCCCGCGGTCATTGTGCGAGAAAACTGAAGGGGCATAAATCCTCCTTTCGGGTTTTCCCTTTTATCCCCTCAAACCACATATGGCTTGTTCCGGCAGAGTCGAGGTGCGCGTTCTCAATCCTCAGCCCGCTTTTGTAGTAATCTTCAATTTTTATGCTGGGGGAATCCGAAAAAATATCCATCCTAAGGCATATTGCCTGAAATCCTGCTGATTTTATTACCGAAAGAGTATCTTTCGGGGAATATTTATCCCATTTTACAGGATAAGTTGCTATTTCAGCCATAAATCAAACCTCAATGCCGGAGAAGCAATGAGGATAAAAGAAAATAATGAGAGTTGCCGATAGAATCCACATTGCTTTTGCGGCAAGCCTCCCCTGGATAGAATTTCCCACTAAAACAATTATACTTCGTTCAGGCAGAAGTGTCAATAAAAGTAACGGTATTTACATGGTTTTTTCAATTTTCCTTTAACCTAATAATGTTACGGCGTCTTACTCCTTTTTGGCAGGCCGGGTGCGGCACCTCATCCAATCCCAGTTTGCCAAAGAGATTCAAGAGCAATATTCAAGAGCAACCTTCGGGCTGCTCTTTCTTTTGCATATTTCGCCATAAGGAGGTGATTTCGAATTGGCAAAAACTAAAAACCACTCTGCTACCAATACAGGAATTGTATCAGTAACAGAGTGGCTTTATGGTCGGAGTGACTGGATTTGAACCAGCGGCCTCTTGGTCCCGAACCAAGCGCTCTACCAATCTGAGCCACACCCCGCTGTGCCTGGGTTTTTTCAGCAAGGTCAAAGCCGGCCCGACTTTGCCGCAGTGCTTTTGAAGTATAACACAGCACGGGCAATTTGTCAATACCCCTCGGGCAATTTGCCGGCCCGTCTTAAAAAATCCGACATAATTTGTTTACCAAATATTTTCTTGTGTTTTTTAGTGGGGCATGATAAACTGAAAGAGCGATTTTTATGTCACACCGGTAGAATTCTGGTGAATTCTATTGCCAGAGGCCGTGAAAGAATGATTTATTTACAATTAGTTCACACAAAACTAATGCAACATTCAAAATATTAGTGTAAAATCATATCACAAATCTAATACAGGAGGCAACGTATGCTTAGAAACAAGAAAACTGGCATCAAGCTCTTCTCGCTTGTCCTTGTTTTGCTTATGATGGCGTCTATATTCGCCGGATGCAACAACAAGGCGCTGCAGGAGGAACTTGATAAAGCGAAGTCTCAGGCTGAGGAAGCCAATCAATCTGCCAAAGACGCTCAGGTGGCGGCAGACAAGGCATCCCAGCTGGCAGAAGAGCTCCAGGGACAGCTCGAAGATGCATATGCTAAAATTGAAGAACAAAAGAAAGCCAATGAGCAGTTGCAGGATGAGCTGAACAAAACAAAGGAAGATCTCGAGTCCCATAAGAACGACCCCGCCCCCGAGCCTGTTGACCCCGAGGATTGGTGGGAAGACGTCAAGGACGTAGTTACCGAATCGGTGCTCGCAGAGATTTCCCAGCTGAAGGTCAAGTACCTCACCCTCCGTCAGCTCTGGTACACCGAGGCAAACTACTACAAGCTTGCCCAGGTGTTTGACGATGCTTACACCAATCTTTACAAGGCAACGACAGCCGAGGGTGTAAACGAAGTCATGGCAAAGCTGGCCGACGAAATCGCCAAGGTTCCCAGCATTGCGTCTGAGGGCGAAGCGGTTCAGGCGGTCATCAAAAGCTTCGGTGATGTCGACACCGACCTGTTCCTCACCCACGAGGAGATTGTGAAGAAGGCCCGCGAGGATTACATAGCCTGGCTCATGACCTATTCAAACTACTTCGCAAGTGTCGGTTTAAACGTTGACGAGTACGTTGACGAGTACTTTGACGAGAACTCAGACCCGGCCTCGGCCATTATCAGCAAGCTTGACGGCCATGTAATGAACACTTTCAACATCGCCACCAGCACGCTCAGGTATGCCGAGAGCAAACTCACCGTTCTGAGAAATTACGCCAACATGGTTGCCAAAGAGGCTTACAATTCGGTTAAGACCATACTCGACAACCCGACTTTTGCCGACATTAAGACCCAGAGCAGCGCTATCGAGGCCGCATATGAGCTCTACAAGATTTTCATGGTGGCCAACGGCGGCGACGATTCTCCGATTAAGTACGTAGAGAACAAAAAAGTCAAACTCACCGGCGAGGACTTCGTCAAGAATTACGTTCTCGTCCTCTATGATAGCTGGTTCCATCAGTATCAGTCGCAGGCCAAGGCGTTTGTCGACTCGCTGCCCGTGTTCTTCATGAACAACAGTGCGGCTACAGGTGATCTGGCAGGCCTTGATACGACATATCTCGGCGGATATCTTGATGCTGAGATTGGTTCGGATTATGCAGTGGACTACAAGAGCCTGACAGCGTGCAAATCCGACGACCAGCAGATTCGCAACGAATTCGAAAGAATTGCCACCCTTTACACCGCCGAGTTCCTGAAGCCCACCTACAGCGGAAGCTTCAAGGGCAGGCTGAGCATTGATGAGGCCTACGCCGAAGTTGATGCTGTCGTGGCGAAGGCGGTTGCCGAGATGGTTCAGCTGTACTACAACAAGATAGTAGCACCCGAGATCGAGAAAAAGGTCGCGACATTCAAAGCCAAGGCCGATGGCTTTACTTCATCAACAGAATCCGAAACTGTATACAAGAACTTCGACAAGACATTCGGAAACGGGCTTCTCAGCAAGGTTGATACATACCTCAACGAGCTCAAGCAGTTCAAGGTGCCGACCTACGCCGAGCTCGACAACATCGGCAATCTTAAAATGTTCAATCTTCCGGAACCCGAAAAAACCGGCGGTGACGTTTTACTGACCCTCAATACCGACGACGACACTTCGGCTTTCGTTGCGGTACTGAAGGCTCTGAACGACACTGTCAAAGCCGCGGCCGAATATTATGCCAAAGCTGAGTTTGAGCTGAACAACTCCATCAATTTCCACGACTTCCAGAAAGAACTCAGCAAAGAGGTTGCAGAGTACGCCTCTGATAATATCGGCATGAAAAACGGTACACTCGTAACCCAGGCCGATAACGTCCGCAAGAAGCAGGGCGGAAGTTCTGCAGGGCTGTCTGACAGCGCCAAGGACAGTTACAGAAACTCGATTATCTCGCTTGCAAACACGGCTCGCGACGCTATCCTGGCGCTTGACTACGACTCCTACACCGCCCAGACTTATCAGGCCAAGAACACCTCCAAAAAGGCCCTTTACTATCAGAAGTCTGACGGTAAAATCACCACAGAGTCCTCAGGCAATATCGCGCTGACAATCGTGGTTGACAAACTGGTTGTGGCCAAAGACGCTGCGGTCGATATCGCCAAGGAATATGCCGACCTGATGTTCAACACCCTCGTAAACCTCTGCAGGACGCATGTTACTAACTATATCAATGCCGCCAAGGCCGCTTATGCCAGCTATATGACTGACACTGATTCGCTCAACCTGGCAAACGACATAAACGCCTATGTCGAAAAGCTCACGAGCTCCACTACTATCAGCGCTATAGCCGGCTTCAAAAACGAAAAATTCAGCAACAAGAACAACCAGATAAACACAACCACATACCCGAATGTTGCGGCCCTCACTGGTGCCGGCTATTATGTTGAAACAGTCGGTGCAGGTCAGTATCTTGTCCACATTAAAGACTACGACAAATCGGCAGAAGAGATTATCAACACCGATGCTGATAGCTATGCAAACCTTGCTGAGACCGAGTTCGATAATGCCTGCAATCTAGTGCTTTATGACGATGATGGTGACGATGACACACTCGGTGCATACAAGAGCCTTGCGAAGGTAGTACAACTTGCTTACCACAAGGACGACGCCATCGTCAAGCTCAATAAGATCAGGGATGCCGTGAAGGGTGTCTGGAATTCGAGCACCGGCAGCTGGGCAACAGTCGTGGCATATGATTGGACTGAGGGCGCAACCGAATTGGTAGACAAGACATACAACGAGCCTGCTTATACTTACGAGCGCACCTCAAGCCGTGCCGCACGCTACCTGCAGGAGATTGACGCCGTATATGCGAAAGCTCTCGAGAAGATTATGGCCGTGACAATGCTCAACTCCAATGATAAATACAGCGATGCTACCGATAAAGTTGATGGTATCCTGATACAGCTCTTCAAGGGTCAGGACGAAAAGAAAGCTTCTCAGTCTCTCGACGACTACAGCTTCAAGGTTGCCTATGACCGCTACTATGCCTTAACCGTTACCGGCGAACCGGCATATGACTGGTCAAAATACAACGCCCAATAATAAGAGCAACAACCCGCCCCCTCCCGCCCGGGAGGGGGCATTTTATTGTTCCTGACGCATATTATGATACTAAATCCGGCCGGCCGAGCGGGGCATCAGTCCTTCGCGGCCAAGCCATCTTCCACACCGAATGTAAGGAGCGTCTATGCGCGACATCAAAAAGAACAAGCGGGCACTGTGCATCAGGGAAGGCCGGTGCGAGCTGCTCTCCGTGAAAATCGAGCTGCCCGAATACGACCGGGAAGATGCCAAACTTTTTAATGAATATTACCGCAAAATCGGGCTTTTTGCCGAGGACTGGGCCGGGAAATTTGCCGGGGAAATAAAAAAAGAATACGAGGCGCTCGGCGAGCGCGACCGGAAATTCAGGTTCAGAAGGTATGAGTACCGCATAGCCTCAAGGGTTGAGCCGGCCGAGGAGGGCTGCATATGTGTTGAGTGTGTTTTCAGGCTTTCTCAAAACCGCAACACCCTGTTCGAAAAGAAAATAAGCGACCTGTGGAGCACCGACTTACTCCTTATGCTCCGAACGAAGCCGCGCGGGAAATTAACCCGTGTTTTGGATAAAGCTTAATTAATATAATGAAAATAACTTGTTACTCTTGAAATATTCTGCGATTTAGTGTATCATATATACAACTAAGCTTATAGTAAAACTTCTCCCGAAGGCAGGGATAATTGCTTTTGCGGACACCGCCCGCCTCGGGCGGTTTTGAGTATGAAGATTAATTACCGATAATAGCCGAGTTAAATTTAAGTTGATGCCGGAAAGACTAATACCGCGCGGAAGACGACTTTGAGGTTTGGAAGGTAAAACAAATGTCAAATGAGGCTGTAAAGATAATAAGAGAAACCGAGGAGCGGGCGGCTGCAATAAGGAAAGAGGCGGCCGAGCAGGCAAAAAAGCTGGTGGCAGACGCCCGGGCGCAGGGCGAGGAAGATTGCAAGAAGGCCGAAGCCGAGACCCGCGCCGAGGCACTCAAAAAGACTAACGAAGCAACTCAAAAGTCGCTTGAGCTGATGGAAAAAACGACAGCCGAGGCAAAGACAAAGGCAGATGAGATTTCGGCGGCTGCCAGGGCAAGAATGGAGCAGGCCGAGAACATTATAATACGGGAGCTGATGGAAAAATGTCGATTGCCCGGATGAAAAAACTGTCGCTGCTGCTCCCGCGAAGCGATGTCGACAGGATGATGACAAAGCTGATGTACCTGCGCTGTGTCGACATAGAACAGACCGGGGACGACGAGGAGGCAGGACTGAAGGCCTTCCGGGACGAGGCCGAGGTGGCCGGGTTGCGCCGCAGACTTTTTGAGGTTGAGTCGGCCATAAAGGCGCTTACAAGATTTGCAGCACAGAAAAAAGTTTTTGGTGCTAAAAGGACTGCGGTTGACCTCAGAAAATTCAGATCGAGCCCGGGATACCGGGCGGCGCTTGAGCTGGCAGGCGAGGTCAACGGCATAGTTGAGAAAATCGAGCAAACTAAAGTCGAGGCGGCGCGCTGTGGGGAGAGAATCAGGGAACTTGAGTCCTGGATATCATACGACCTGCCGCTGGGCTTCACAGGCACCGAATACACCCTCGCCATGCTCGGCTCCTTCCCGGCTAATATGCCTGAGGAGCGCTTTGTCGCCGGGATTCTTGAGGCCGGCGGGGCGGTCGAACTGCTCGGCCGGGACGGCAGCGCAAGCTATGTGAGCATCATCTGCCACAAGGCCGACGAGGACAAGCTCGCGCGGGTACTGGCAAGACTGGGCTTTGTCAAGGCCGCCTTCAGGGATATTGACAAAACCCCCGCCGCGGCACTTGAGGAATACAAAAGAGCTGCCGGGGATGTGCAGAAATCCTGTGACGAATATGAAGCTGTGTTAAAAAAATACGCCGCGCAGCTCGGCGAGCTTGAAATCCTTTACGATGCGATTTCAACCGAGCTGAGGGCAGCCGAGACCAAGCTGCGGCTTGCCTCAACCGAGAACTGCGCATATCTCTACGGCTGGGTACCCGAGAAAAACGAAGCGCGGGTTGTATCGGTCCTTGACAAATGCGACTGTGCCTATGAGCTAACCGAGCCGGCCGAGGGCGACGAGCCCCCGATACTACTTGTCAACAACAGTTTTGCCAAAAACTTCGAGTGGGTAATCGGGATGTATTCCTACCCAAAATACGGGAGCTACGACCCCTCCTTTATTATGGGCATATTTTACTGCCTGTTATTCGGCATGATGTTTGCCGACGTCGTCTACGGCCTTATAATGGTCGCCGTATGCTTTGGCGGGGTAAAGCTGCTCCGGCCCCGCGAGGGGACGCGGCGTTTTCTTCTCATGTTCGGATACTGCGGAATTGCCTGTACCATCATGGGGGTTCTGTTCGGCGGGTACATGAGTGACCTTGTGCAGCAGATAATGACAAATTTCATAGGGATTGAAAACCCCCCGAGTCTGGCGCTGCTTGTCGACCCGCTGCAAAACCCGGTGGGGCTTCTTGTCGTCGCGCTGATTGTCGGCGGCGTGCACCTGATAGCCGGCATGGCGGTGAAGATGTACATCACCTGGCGCGACGGCCACCCGCTCGATGCCATAATTGATACCGTCCCCTGGTGGATTCTCTTTGCCGGGCTGATTCTCCTTTACTTTATGCCTGATATCGGGCGATGGGTGGCGCTCTCTGGCGCGGTCTTGCTGGTGCTCACGCAGGGGCGCAAGAACAAAAACATCGTGACAAAATTTCTGGGGGGCGTATTCAGCCTCTACAACCTGATTAATTTTGCCTCGGACCTTGTGTCCTATTCGCGCATCATGGCGCTGGGGCTTGCCTCGGCGGTGCTCGGGCAGGTTATGAACATACTCGGGATTATGCTTGGCAAAGGCCCTATAGGTTTTATCTTTATGATTCTGGTATTTGTCGTCGGGCACGGGCTCAATATAGCGCTCAATATACTCGGCTCCTTCGTCCACACCAGCCGCCTGCAGTATATTGAATTCTTCGGGAAATTCTTCGAGGACGGCGGCAGAGCCTTCGCTCCGGTGCTTCCGGCAGACAAATACACGGCAGACAGCACAGATTATTTATATAAATAAAGGAGTATATAAAACAATGGAAAGTTTTCTTTTAACCGTCATGGCCACGGCCGAAAGCGAAGAGGTCAGATACAGGTTCATGGACCTTATCCGCGACCTGACCTCGGGGTGCAATATTGCCCTTTTGGGCGCGGCGCTTGCCGTTATCCTCTCGGGCATAGGCTCGGCGAAAGCCGTCGGAAAGGTCGGCGAAGCGGTCTCGGGACTTTTAACCGAGAATCCCAGCCTTTTCGGTAAGGCGCTGGTTCTGCAGGCACTTCCCGGGACACAGGGGCTTTACGGATTTATTATCGGGTTCATGATTTTAATCAGACTCGGCATTTTAGGCGGGAATATCCCCGACCTCAGCTTTGCCCAGGGTATGTATTATGTCTGCGCCTGCCTACCGGTGGCAATAGGCGGCTATTATTCGGCCTTAAAACAGGGAAGAGTGGCGGCCAGCGGTGTCGTGCTGCTCTCAAAGCAACCCGATGCGGCCGGCAAGGCAATCACCTCGGCGGGACTTGTCGAGCTTTACGCAATTTTCGCACTTATTATTTCGCTGCTTTTCGTCCTGCAAGGGCCCGTAGCCTAAAGAGACCGGCATCGCCGGTTTTACACCCGAGAAAGGAAGCCTTAATATGACCGGTCTTGAGAAAATCACCTCGCGGATTATTGCAGACGCCGAGTCCGATGCCAGGGCAACTCTGGCCGAAGCCGAAAAAAAACGTTCGGCTGTTCTGGCTGAATATGCGGCCCGGGCAAATGAAATCCGGGAGCGGCTACTATCCGAGGCTGAGCGCGGTGTTGCCGAGATTATGTCGCGGGCAGAGTCGGCGGCGGCAATGCAGGCGCGCAATATTCTGCTTACCGAGAAGAGCCGGCTGCTAGATGCCGCCTTTGACGGTGCGAGGTCGCGTATTCTTTCAATGCCCGACGGAGAGTACCTCGAATTTCTCTCGGGGCTGCTCTTCTCGGCGATGCTTGAGCAGCTTGAGACCGAGCGGGTTAACCGCGAGCTCTACGGCGAGGTCGACCTGCCGGTCGTCGACAGCTATGAGGTCATCCTGAATGCAAAAGACCACCAGCGCTGCGGGAATGACCTTGTCGCGCGCGTGCGTGAGCTTCTGAGGGACAAGGCAGACCCCGGGGTGGCAGAGAAACTGATGCTCTCGGCCGATACTGCCGATATAGAGGGCGGTCTCATACTCAGGTACGGCGACGTCTCGATAAACTGCTCATTATCAGTGCTTATAGACTCAATCAGAAACTCGGTTGAAGCCGAGGTATACAAGGTTCTGTTCGACACCGATCAGGTGAGCTGAACCGAGTCGTTTTTGTGACAAAAAATAACCGCTGTCATGCGGCAGGGAGTGTTTTATGCCGGCAAGTTACAGGGATACCGACTATATGTACAGCTCGGCCAGACTTCGCGCACTCGAGGCCAAAATGCTCGGGCGCGAGGGCTGCGAGAGGCTGCTTATGGCCGGAAGCACCGACGAGATGCTCGGGCTGCTGGCTGAGTTCGGCTACAGGCCGTCAAAAAAACAGGAATCGGAGAGGGTGGACCGCGAGGCGACACTGTTCTCGGCGCTCTCTGACGCTTTTGCCGAGGTTGCCGGGATCCTGCCGCAGCCGCATATCGTAAAGATTTTTCAATATAAATACGACTGCAACAACATAAAGGCCGCAATAAAGGCGCGTGCCCGCGGGGTTGACCCTCGCGACATGATGCTCCCGCTCGGGACGCTTGACCCCGGGGTTGTAACTCGGGCAGTTGAAGCCGGGGACTTTAGCGCGCTGCCGGAGCATATGGCCAAGGCCGCCGGGGAGGCAGCCGATGCCTACCTTAAAACCAAAAATCCACAGAAAATCGATATAATACTCGACCGCGCCTGCTTTGCCGATATGCTAGATGCCGCGAAAGCGTCGGGAGTTCCTTTTGTCATAAGATATGTAAAGGTTAAAATCGACCTGACCAACATACTCATGTGTATCAGACTCCTGCGAATGCATGCCGGAAACACCGGCAGGGGGCTTTTCGAGGACACCATAATTGACGGCGGCGAGCTTGACCGGGAATTTCTGCTCGGGCTGTATGACCGCGGCGAAGCCCGCCTGGCAGACACGCTTGCCGCGACCTCCTATTCTGCCTTTGCCGCGGCAATTCCCGCCGGCTCCTCGATATCACACATTGAGCGCGAAGCAGATAAATTTATCATGAACATGGTCCGCGAGGTCAGGTGGCTGCCCTTCGGCGCCGAAATTGCGGCAGCCTATCTTATTGCGCATGAGTATGGCCTGATGAATGTCCGTATAATCATGGCCGGCAAAGAGGCTGGGCTTGCCGAAGGCGCGATACGCGAAAGGATGCGGGAGATGTATGTATAAGATCGGGATTATAGGCGAGCGCGACAGCGTGCTCGGGTTTATGTCGCTGGGATTTTCGGTTCACGAGGTGTCGGATGCCGGCGAGGCCGCCGGGGTGCTGCACAAACTTGTAAGCTCGGGCGAGTATGCCATTATATTTATCGTCGAAAACCTGGCCGAGCAGCTGGCCGGCGAGATTGAGGCCGCAAAGTATCATGAACTGACGCTGCCGGCGATAATTTCGCTGCCCGGCAATTCGGGGAATACCGGCTATGGCATGAGCGCGATAAAAAATGCGGTCAAGCGGGCGGTCGGTGCCGATATTATTTTCAATAAAGACTAAACGCGGAGAAAATGCCGCCAAAACCGGCGGCACTCCGGAGGGGACATGATATGGTTGAAGGCAAGATAGTCAAGGTTTCGGGGCCGCTGGTCGTCGCCGAAGGCATGAGAGCTGCCAACATGTTCGATGTGGTGCGGGTGGGTGAGCAAAACCTCATCGGCGAGATAATCGAAATGCACGGCGACAGAGCCTCGATTCAGGTATATGAGGAGACCGCCGGGCTGGGGCGCGGCGACAGGGTGGTGTCCACCGGGGCGCCGCTCTCGGTCGAGCTCGGCCCCGGGCTGGTCACAAGCATATATGACGGCATCCAGCGCCCGCTTGAGGTGATGAGGGACAAAATAGGCCCGAATCTGGCGCGGGGCGTCGACGAGCCGGCGCTCGGCAGAGACAAAAAGTGGCATTTTGAGGCCGCAAAAAAGCCGGGGGACAGGGTGTCTGGCGGCGATGTGTACGGTTATGTTCAGGAAACCGAGGTTATCCGCCACAAAATTATGGTCCACCCGAAAAAATCGGGGACAATAATAGAGCTCAGCTCGGGTGACTTCACGGTCACCGAGCCGATAGGGAGGCTCAGGCTCGACGACGGCAGCGAGGAGGACATCACACTGATGCAGAAGTGGCCGGTGCGCGTGGCGCGCCCCTACCGCGAAAAGCTGCCGCCGACCGAACCGATGATTACCGGCCAGCGAACTGTAGACTCATTCTTTCCCATAGCCCGCGGCGGCACCGCCTGCATACCCGGCCCCTTCGGCTCGGGTAAAACAGTGACGCAGCACCAGCTTGCCAAGTGGAGCGACGTCGACCTTGTGGTCTACATCGGCTGTGGCGAGCGCGGGAACGAGATGACCGACGTTCTGCGCGAGTTTCCCGAAATTCTCGACCCGAGAACCGGGAAATCGCTGATGCAGCGTACAGTATTGATTGCAAACACATCGGATATGCCGGTTGCCGCGCGCGAGGCGTCGGTATACACCGGCATCACGATTGCCGAATACTACAGGGACATGGGGTATGCCGTGGCGGTTATCGCCGACTCGACCTCGCGCTGGGCCGAGGCGCTGCGCGAGATGTCGGGGCGGCTTGAGGAAATGCCCGGCGAGGAGGGCTATCCCGCATATCTGACCTCCCGCATAGCCCAGTTCTACGAGCGCGCCGGCAAGGTTGTCTGCATAGGAGAAGGGGAGCGTCAGGGTGCGTTGTCGGCCATCGGTGCGGTTTCCCCGCAGGGCGGCGACTTTTCCGAGCCGGTCACGCAGGCGACCCTGCGAATAGTTAAGGTTTTCTGGGGGCTTGACTCCCAGCTTGCCTACCGCCGGCACTTCCCGGCTATAAACTGGCTAAATTCCTATTCGCTCTACCGCGACCGGCTCGAGAGCTGGTTCTCGGAGAACGTCGCGGCCGACTGGAACAACAACATCGCGCGCTGTATGAGGCTGCTGCAGGAGGAAAGCCGGCTTTCCGAGATAGTCAGGCTGGTGGGCATCGACGCGCTGTCTGCCGACGACAGGCTCACGCTCGAGGTGGCTCAGTCAATCCGCGAGGATTTTCTGCAGCAGGACGCCATGAGCGAGGTAGACAGCTACTGCCCGCTCGAGAAGCAGCACAACCTCATTAAGCTGATTTTGACCTTTGAGGACAAGGCGCGTGAGGCGATAAAGAAAGGCGCCGACATACAGAAGCTTTCCGAGCTGCCGGTGCGCGAGAAAATCGGCCGCGCAAAGGATATTCCGGCAACAGAGCATAAGGCAGAGTATGAAAAAATCGAGCGGATGATAACCGAAGAAATCGATGCGCTGATACCCGGGGGAGCCGAGACCGAATAAGCCGAAAGGAAGTTCTGATATGATAAGAGAATATAAAACCATAGAGGAAGTCGCGGGGCCGCTTATGCTCGTGCGGCAGGTCGAAGGTGTGAAATTCGACGAGCTGGGCGAGATCGAGCTGCCGGGTGGCGAGGTACGTCGCTGCCGCGTGCTTGAGGTCGACGGCAGAAACGTGCTTGTGCAGCTTTTTGAATCGGCGGCCGGCATTAACTTGGCGCAAAGTAAAGTGAGGTTTACCGGGCATGGTGTGCAGCTCCCGGTGTCCGAGGCGATGCTCGGCCGGGTGTTCAACGGTATGGGCGAGCCAACTGACGGGGGACCCCGCATTATTCCCGAAAAGCTGCTCAACATCAGCGGCACCCCGATAAACCCCTCTGCAAGGTATTATCCCTCCGAGTTCATTCAGACCGGCATATCGACCATCGATGGGCTCAATACACTGGTACGCGGCCAGAAGCTGCCGATTTTCTCGGGCTCGGGCCTGCCCCACGCCCAGCTTGCCGCGCAGATTGCGCGTCAGGCAAAGGTCCGGGGGACAGATACGAAATTCGCCGTCGTGTTTGCTGCGGTGGGCATTACATTTGAGGAGGCCGACTTCTTTATAACCGACTTCAAGCGCACCGGCGCCATCGAGCGCACCGTGCTCTTTATGAATCTGGCCTCAGACCCGGCCATCGAGCGGATTACCACCCCGCGTATGGCGCTGACCGCCGCCGAGTATTTAGCTTTTGACTGCAATATGCATGTGCTGGTCATCATCACCGACATCACAAACTACGCCGAGGCGCTGCGCGAGGTCTCGGCCGCACGCAAGGAAATCCCCGGGCGCCGCGGCTATCCCGGCTACCTTTATACCGACCTTGCCTCAATGTTCGAACGCGCCGGCCGGAAGATGGGCTCGGACGGCTCGATTACCTTAATTCCGATCCTCACAATGCCCGAAGACGACAAAACCCACCCGGTCCCCGACCTTACCGGCTATATCACCGAGGGTCAGATTATACTCTCGCGCGAACTGTACCGCAAGGGCTACCTGCCGCCGGTCGATGTGCTGCCCTCGCTCTCAAGGCTTAAAGACAAGGGAATCGGCCCGGGCAAGACCCGCGAGGACCACGCAAACACGATGAACCAGCTCTTCGCCTGCTATGCCAGAGGGAAAGAAGCCAAGGAGCTGATGGTGGTGCTCGGCGAGTCGGCACTGACGCCGCTTGACAGGCTCTACGCCAAATTCTCCGATGAGTTCGAGGCACGGTATGTCAATCAGGGCTTTAACGAAAACCGTACAATAGAAGAAACCCTCGACCTCGGCTGGGAGCTTTTGCGAATACTTCCCAAGTCCGAAATGAAACGCATTAAACCCGAAATACTCGATAAGTATTGGGATAAGAAGTGATTTTTTTGCGGGGCACCGCCCCGCACCCCGCCCGAACCCTTTCCCCAAAAAGGGTTCGGGACTCCCAAAAACTTTTCTACCCTTTACTTTACCATTTGGCGTGTGTTTGCTGTCATAAAGTTCTCTGTAGCCACATTGGTTTCAGTTTACAATGGTTTATAGTAAAAGGCAGTAAAGTTTTTGGAGATTCATAAGAACCTTTTTTCAAAAAGGTTCTTATGCGGGGGTCCGGGGGTGGAACCCCCGGCAAAAATTTCGGGGGGCCGGGGGCAGCGCCCCCTGAAAAAAGAAAGGGAAGAGACATGGCGCAGTTAAGAGTAAACCCTACGCGGATGGAGCTGAAGAAGCTGCAGGCGCGCTACGACACGGCACGCCGGGGCCACAAGCTGCTCAAGGACAAGCGCGACGAGCTCATGAAAAAATTTCTTGACATTGTCCGGGAGGATAAGGTCCTTCGGGAGCGGGTTGAGGCCGGACTTGCCGGGATTTACCGCAGCTTTGCGGCAGCCAGCGCGGTGACCGGACACGAGGTAATGGTGGAATCACTCATTATGCCCGGCCGTGAGGTAAAGCTTGACGTGGGATATAAAAACCTGATGAGCGTGACCGTCCCCGAATTTAAGGCAGAAATACTCGGCGACGGCGGCGCGGCGGTATTCAACTATGGCCTGGCATTCACCTCGGGGGAGCTTGACGCATCGCTTCGGGAGCTGGCGGCGCTGCTCCCCGACCTGATACGCATGGCCAAGCTTGAAAAGGCGGCGCAGCTTCTTGCCGGGGAAATTGAAAAGACCCGCCGACGGGTCAACGCGCTTGAATATATAATTATCCCGCAGTACCTTGAGACCATGAAATCAATCAGAATGAAGCTCGAGGAAAACGAGCGCGGCAACACCACCCGCCTAATGAAGGTCAAGGACATGATGATAGAAAAAAAACTCATGTCAAAGCGCAGAGACACCGAGGAAGAATAAAAAATACAACCCCAAATCAGGGTTGTATTTTTGTATTACGCAGGCTCCGCCCCCGACCCCCGCATAAGGACCTTTGGGAAAAGGTTCTGTGAATCTCCGAAAACTTCCACAAAACCTTTTTATTCGATTGTAGGTTTAAACCAACCTCCGTATTTAAGCGACAAAGCTAAGTTTTTCTGACAATATTGCCGCGGCTTTTCATTATGCTGTCAGGCGGCACAATGCCGCGGACCGCGCCCTGACAGACAATCAGCGGGCCGGTAATCGAGGCGGTGGGGCGACTCTTGCGGTCTTGGCAATCCAGACATTCGGCATGGGGTTGTCGTATTCGTCGGGGTTTAGGGTCACGCCCAGCGAGACGACAAATTCCTTGATTTTAGGAAGCACCTCCCACGGGAAGGTGCAGCCCTCAAAAACCGGCGCCGCAATTGTGCGGTTAAGGTCAAGCAGCCTGTCTACCTTCAAATCCTGCATTGGTATCCTTCTTTCTTCGATGAATTTCATACTTACGCAAAGGCACGGGTATCAGTGGTTTTTGGTCGTCTCTAAATATTCTTCAAGACAGGTGCCGGTCTCATGCATGGCCGCGGCATAGTACTGGCCGACAAAGCGGTAATGCCAGGGTTCATATACATACCCGGTGATATCGGTCTTACCCTCGGGGTAGCGGAGAACAAAGCCGAATTTGTATGAATTCTCAACCAGCCACTTGTATACCGGGTAGCTTGCAAAGCTGTTGTCAAGCTCCTTCATGCCCTCAACAATCAAATCTACGCAAAGCCCGCTCTGGTGTTCGCTGTAGCCCGGTGGGGCCGAGTATTTTTTTACCCGCTCTTCAGCTTCTGCTTTAGTCAAAGAGCCTTTATCCATTTCCTCTTGCACATAGTATCTGAACAGCGTTTCCTGAGTGTTGTACGAGCGGTAGCCGCTTGAAACATATACGTTGTCAAATCCGGCGGCGCGCAGCTCGGCAAACATTGCCTCAAGGGCACGCCGTGCATACTTTTCAAGCCGGATTTCGTTGCCGTAGAGCGTGATGTTGGTGTCGAGCGTCTCGAGCGGGGAGGGGACATAGTCCTGTCCGAGCGGGTTTGTCTGGTTTACCAGCATAAGATATTTGCTGTCTGCCGGGTTGAGGTATGCGAGCACAGCGCTGACATCTGTCAAAAACTCATATGAGCCTATCATCTCAAGTATTCTGTCATGCAGGTTGGACTTCTCGACGCTGAAGGTAACATCGACGTATACCGGTTTTTCGGGCTTTGAGCCCTCGGCTTCTTCCCGTGTGACTGTAATCTTGTTTTTTTCGCGGTCAATTGTGACATTAACGCCCCTGAAGGTTGAAATGATAAAATCGCAGGGCAGCCAGAGCTCATTGCCGTCAAGAATAGCCGGCGCCGGCATAGCGATATCGGCGCCGTTGACCTTTGCGGTGCTTTTGCCCGGGACAAAAACAGCCGAGTCGCCAGAGTTTGAGGTGAGCTTGAGCTTGTCATAGCTGCCGGAGAGAGTCATGCGGCAGAAATACGCAAGCTCTGTGGCATTGAGGTAGACCACGCCGCCTCTGACTATATCGGTATATGGAATAGTACGCTTTGATTCCATTATTACAATAAAATCACCTGTGTTCTCCTTGGGGGTGCAGGCGCGGGCGACAAGGGCGATAATTATCGAGAGAAAAAGGATAAAAACAGCGGCGGCGGTGGCAATAAGCTTTCTTTCCTTCTTGCGCCGCGCCGCCTCAATGGGGTGAATTTTGGGGTGCCTCGGTCTTCCCGAGGCACTCTTCCGGCGCTGGTTTGCTACGTCGCCTCTGCCACAGCGTGCGCCGGGGTATATCCGCCCGGGGCGTTTTTCATTCTGATTCATTTGTCTCGCTCCTCCGTGCGCCTTTCTGCGGCTTTTTGCTCCTCTCGGGCTGGGCATGCAAATCGGAGCGCAAAAACTTTACCACCCGTTCGACCGCGTCTTTTGAGTCATACCAAGGCTCGCCGTCATAGCGGTAATCGAATTTCTTGCAGAACCAGTCTATATCATTTCGGAGCTTGTCAAAATAGGGCTCGACCACACCGGCGCAGGCTCGCACAAAGTACGGGTATTTTTTCTTTGAGAGCCGTCGCCGGCCCTCCATCAGTAGCAGCCGGTAGTGCGGCAGGCAGAAATAGGGTTGGGCGGCGAGTTTTCCCGGGAAATTCTCGTCCGAGTCCCAGAGAAAGACCACCGTCTCGACCATGCGGCCGAAATGATATTCAACCTTACGGCAGACATAACATCCGCCGACAAGCGAGGCAATGCGCTGCACGGCCTTAGCTGCCGGGTCGCCGAAGGCAGCTCCGACCGAAGTCTCACCGCGCAGTTCGTTAAGGTGGCTCTGAAGGGTGAGCGCCATGCCGAGCCGGTTTTTGCGCGCGAGCATCATATCGTAATGCGTCCGGCAGAACCCCTCTTTATTGGTTTTGATGCGCACGTCGGGCTCCATCATAGACGCGCCGAGTATCAGCTCAAGCTCATGGTCCTCAAGCCTGCTGTAGAGCGCGCAGAGCGGGCAGCCGAGCGCGGGGTCGGCTGCCGAGGCATCGAAGGCTTCGTTTACCGGGATTGTATATATCTGTTCCATGCCTGTCCTTTCGGCTATTGTAAATTAAGCGCCATTATTGTATAATATACTCGCGCCAACGGCGCGGCGATGCTTTTATTATACCATAATAAGGCGCATATTCAAGCAGAAAAACAGGTTTTAAAATGAACAATATAGAATACCACCCGAAAGGACCGGGCAACCGGGTTGAATATATAAAAATCAGCAGGGTCTCTGACTTTGACATCAAAAAAACCTTTGACTGCGGCCAGTGCTTCCGCTTTGAGCCGGTCGGGGGCACGCCCCACGAGGTCGAGTTTGCCGGGGTCGCCCACGGGAAGCTGATATCGCTCGCCTCAGACAGGGATACTCTCTACATATACAACACAAACCCGGATGAATTCCTGCGTCTCTGGCGCCGGTATCTCGGGCTTGACAAAGATTACAAAGCAATCTGTCGGGACATCCTCTCACGCTCTGACAACCCCGCGCTCGCCCGGGCGGTCTCGGCAGGCCGGGGAATCCGGATACTTCGGCAGGACCCCTGGGAGACCCTCTGCTCGTTTATCATTTCGCAGAACAACAATATTGCAAGAATCAAGAGAATCATTTCATCGCTGAGCAAAAGACTCGGCGAGAGGGTTGACTGCCGCGGCATGGAGGAGCACGGCGGGAATACCGAACAGTACGCCTTTCCGACGCCGCAGGCTATCGCTGCCGCGGGGACGGAGGTTTTGCGCGAGCTTAAGGTCGGCTTTCGCGCCGAATACCTGGCAGACGCCGCCGCCCGGGTGCTCGGCGGCGGGCTTGATTTTAACGATATCGAATCGACAAAAGACACCGCGACCTGTGCCGCGCGGCTCAAGGCCGTAAAGGGGGTCGGGGACAAGGTTGCGGCCTGTATACTTCTGTTTGCCTTCGGCAGGTATGACGCCTTTCCGGTCGACGTCTGGATAGGGCGGGTGATTGAGAAATATTTTGGCGGCTGCCGCGACGCCTGCCTCGGCCCCTATGCCGGGGTTGCCCAGCAGTACCTGTATTACTATGAGAGATATCTTAAGGGAGAGTAGTTTTTGACATTCCGATAATTTTGTGATATAATAATAAATCACTCAAAACTCCCCCGAGGTGAATTAAGTGGTCAGAATTACCGAAATAACCCCCGGCTCGCCGGCTGCGGCCGCCGGAATCAGAGCAGGAGATTTTTTGGTTTCAGTCAACCGGCACAAAATTCACGACCTGCTCGACTACGGGTTTTACCTGACCGACAGTCGGGTGGAGCTTGAATGTCAGCGCGACGGGGAACGCTACAGGATAGTGATAGACAAGGGCGAGTATGACGACATCGGCCTTGGCTTTGAGACCCCGCTGATGGACAAAAAGCGCTCCTGCGCCAACAAGTGCATTTTCTGCTTTATCGACCAGCTGCCGTGCGGCATGCGGGAATCGCTGTATTTTAAGGACGACGACTCGCGGCTTTCCTTTCTGCACGGCAATTATATAACGCTGACAAATCTTTATGACCGCGACATCGACAGGATAATCAAAATGAGGCTCTCGCCGCTGCGGGTCTCGGTGCACACCACCAACCCCGAGCTTCGGGTGATGATGATGAACAACCGCCGGGCCGGCAGGGTGTTATCCTACCTGCGCCGCGTGGCCGACGCCGGGATAGACATTGACGCGCAGGTAGTGCTCTGCCGGGGAATCAACGACGGCGCCGAGCTTGACCGCACCCTGCGCGACCTGATTTCCTATCGTCCGGCGCTCAGAAGCGTGTCGGTAGTGCCTGCGGGGCTGACCCGCTACCGCGAGGGGCTCTATCCGCTGTCGCCGTATACCGGAGAGGAGTGCAGGGCCATAATAAGGCAGGTGGATACCTTCGGGGAGGAGTGCCTGAAAAAATACGGCACGCGCATCTTCTATCTTGCCGACGAGTTCTATATCAAAGCCGGGCTGCCTCTGCCGGGGTATGATTATTACGAGGACTTCCCCCAGATTGAAAACGGCGTGGGGCTGGTCGCATCGCTGAGTGATGAGTTTTTACTTGAACTTGAGAATACCGACCTGCCAGAAAGGCTGTCCCGCAGGGTATCGGTCGGTACCTCTGAGGCGGCCTGCGGGCTGATATCTGAGCTTGCCGGCCGGCTGTGCGGGGAGGTCGCGGGGCTTGAGCTTTTGATTTACCCGATAAAAAACAGCTTCTTCGGCACAGATGTCACTGTCGCCGGGCTTATCACCGGGGGGGATTTTGCAGAGCAGCTGAGGGGCCGCGACCTCGGGGACGAGCTGCTCATACCTGCCGTGGCACTTCGGCAGGTAGACAATATTTTTCTTGACGATATGACACTTGACGAACTGTCCGGAATACTCGGCGTGCCGATAAGGGCGGTTGCAAACGACGGCTCCGAACTGCTGCACGCCATGCTGGGCAGATAAAACAATTAAGGACGAAATTTGCGGCCGAGACGGCCGGACAGGAGAGATATGGCACCTATTGTTGCGATTGTGGGGCGCCCGAATGTCGGGAAAAGCACGCTTTTCAATAAACTTATAGGACAGCGCCGGGCGATTGTCGATGACACGCCGGGTGTTACCCGCGACCGCATTTACGGCGAGACCGAATGGTGCGGGCGCCGGCTGGTGCTGGTCGACACCGGCGGAATCGAGCCCGACACAAAGGACATCCTGCTGCGCCAGATGCGTATGCAGGCCGAGATTGCCATAAACACCGCGGATGCCATAATATTCCTTTGTGATGTGCGGACCGGCCTTGTGGCAGACGACCGCGAGATTGCGCTAATGCTCAAAAAGAGCGGCAAGCCGGTAATACCCTGCGTCAACAAGTGCGACAGTACCGGCACGCTGCCCCCTGAATTTTACGAGTTCTACGAGCTCGGATTTGAGCACGAGCCCATCCCTATATCTTCGGTCCACGGTATCGGCAGCGGGGACCTGCTCGACAAGCTGCTCTCGGTGTTGCCCGAGCACACCGATGAAGAAGAGGACAGCGACCGCATAAAAGTAGCGGTCATCGGCAAGCCGAACACCGGCAAATCCTCGCTTGTCAACAAAATGACCCGCGAGGAGCGCTCTATTGTATCTGATATTGCCGGCACAACACGCGATGCGATTGACACCGACTTTGAAAACAAGTACGGTAAATTTTCGCTTATCGATACCGCAGGTATCCGCCGTTCGGCAAGGGTGAAGGACGTCATCGAAAAATACAGCGTGCTGCGGGCAAGGACGGCGGTAGAGCGCGCCGACGTCTGCCTTATCATGATCGACGCCACAGAGGGGATTACCGAGCAGGACGAAAAAATCGCCGGAATCGCCCACGAGGCCGGCAAGGCGTCGCTTGTGGTGGTCAACAAATGGGACATAATTGAAAAAGATAACAACACCGCAAAAAAGTTTACCGAGCGGGTGCAGGCCGCGCTCTCATTTATGCCCTATGCGCCGGTAATCTTTGTGTCGGCCAAAACAGGTCTGCGGGTCAACAGAATCTTCGAGCAGATTGTCTTTGTTTTTAGTCAGGCCTGCCTGCGCGTGCCGACCGGAACTCTCAACGAAGTACTGGGCGACGCGATAATGCGCAACCAGCCGCCCTCAGACAAGGGCAGGCGCCTGAAAATCTACTACATGACCCAGACCGGGGTAAAGCCGCCGACCTTCGTCATCTTCTGCAACAGCGCCGAGTTATTCCACTATTCCTACAGGCGCTATGTAGAAAACTGTCTGCGCGAGGCTTTCGGCTTTTCGGGTACTCCGATAAAGCTTATAATCCGGGAGAAGGGAGACGAGAGGCCATGACAGACTTTGACAGGGTGGTTGAGATACTGCGCGGGGTGAGAAACATTGTCCTTGACCCGACGCTCAGCGCAAGGGTGACTGTCAAGAATCCGGCCGACTATGTGACCGGGACAGACTATGCCGTGCAGGAATACCTGCGGGAGACCCTTGCCCGGATATATCCCGGGGCGGCGCTTGTTTCGGAGGAAAACCAGCAGAGCAGCAACGGCCACCGCGCGGTCTGGATTCTCGACCCGATTGACGGCACCACCAACCTGATTCACGGCTATGGAAAGAGCGCGGTGTCTCTTGCGTTGATTGTCGACGGCGAGGGGGTCTTCGGGGCGGCTTACAACCCCTTTTCCGACGAGATGTTCACCGCACGGCGCGGGGGCGCATACCTCAACGGCATGCCGATACACTGTGCCGAACGCCGTAGCTTGTCCGAGTGTCTTGCCAACACAGAAACCTCGCCTTATTACAAGGAGAGCTCGGAATTGTCGTTTGAAATCTGCCGGCGGCTCTTTTTGCGCTGTCAGGACATAAGGGTGCTGGGTTCTGCGGCGCTGGGACTGGCATATGTCGCCGCCGGGCGCGCCGATGTATTCATGTCAAGGAACCTAAAACCCTGGGACCATGCCGCCGCAGGGATTATCATAAAAGAGGCCGGCGGGTGTATTTCGGATTTTTCGGGCAGGCCGCTGGGGTATGAGAGGGTCGAGTGCGTTATTGCCGGGGTACCCGGCATATGGGACGAGCTGCGTGAGTTTGCAGCCGAATTTGCCTGATAAATAAAAAGCGGAATGGTTTGATATGTTTATTGATAAAGTGGATATCTACGTGAAGGCCGGCGACGGAGGGGCCGGGGCGGTGTCCTTTCGTCGGGAGAAGTATGTGCCCTACGGCGGGCCGGATGGCGGCGACGGCGGGCGGGGAGGCAATATTGTCTTTGTCGCCGACCGGAGCATAAATACCCTGCTTGCCTTCAGATATAAGAAAAAATTTATCGCTCAGAACGGCGAGTGTGGCCGGGGGTCGAAGTGCCACGGCAAAAACGGCGAGGACCTCATAATCAAGGTGCCTTACGGCACGCTGATAATAGATAAGGCGACCGGGAAAATTATAAAGGATATGTCGGACGACAAGTCCTTTGTGCTCTGCCGGGGCGGGCGGGGCGGCTGGGGCAACCGGCGCTTTGCCACTCCGACCCGTCAGGTCCCGAATTTTGCCAAGTCGGGCACAAAGGGCGAGGAACGCGAAGTCACGCTTGAACTGAAAATGCTTGCCGACGTAGGGCTTGTAGGCTATCCGAGCGTCGGGAAGTCCTCTATTCTTGCGAGAATCAGCGCGGCGCGGCCCAAAATCGCCGATTATCACTTTACCACCCTTACCCCGAATCTCGGCGTGGTGAGCACCGGCGAGGGCAGCGGGTTTGTCGCCGCCGACATCCCCGGTCTGATTGAGGGCGCCGCCGATGGTGCCGGGCTGGGGCATGAGTTTTTGCGCCACATTGAGCGCTGTCGCCTGCTCCTCCATGTGGTCGATATATCGGGCTACGAGGGGAGGGACCCGGTCGAGGACATCAAGACAATCAACCGCGAGTTGGCCGGGTACTCGGCAGAGCTGGCCACCCGCCCGCAGATAATCGTCGCAAACAAGGTTGACCTAATTGACCGCGAGAGGACTGATCTTGGCAGGTTTGAAGCCTATGTCGCGGAGCTTGGCGTGGGGCTGATTTATATTTCGGCCGCCACCGGCGAGAATATAGACAAACTTGTGAGAATGACCGCCGAGAAACTCAGGGAACTGCCCCCGCCCAAAATATACGAGAGCGAAATTGAGCCGGCGGATTTTGTCGGGCGAAAAACCAAGGAAACAGTGGTGCGGCGCGAGAATAAAAAGTTCATCGTCGAGGGCGAGTGGCTTGTCAACCTCCTGGGGCAGGTGAACCTTTCGGACTGGGAGTCGCTGAATTACTTCCAGCGCGTGCTGAAAAAGAGCGGGGTTTTTGAGATGCTTGAGGAGGCCGGCTGCCGGGACGGCGACACGGTCTCGATTTACGGTTACGAATTTGACTATGTAAAGTAGCAAGAAAGGGGATACAGATGAATATCTGGCACAATATCGACCCGGCGCTGATTACCCCTGATGACTTCACGGCTCTGGTTGAAATCCCGATGGGCAGCAAATGCAAGTACGAACTTGATAAGGATACCGGGCTAATTAAACTCGACCGCGTGCTCTACACCTCGACCCACTATCCCCAGAACTACGGCTTTATTCCGCGCACATATGCCGAGGACGGAGACCCGCTTGACGTTTTGATTATCATGTCGACCCCGGTTTATCCGATGACGCTGGTCCGCTGCTATCCTATAGGCGTGATGCGCATGACCGACGCCGGCGAACTTGACGACAAAATAATAGCCGTCCCCTTCTCGGACCCGACATACAGGGGGGTCAGCTCGCTTAACGGGCTGCCAGCGCATGTTTTTGACGAAATAATGCACTTTTTCAGCGTATACAAGCAGCTTGAGGGCAAAACAACCGCGGTCAACTCACTGCTCGGCAGAAAAGATGCCAGGGCGATAATAGCGCAGGCAATAGAGGATTACAAGAAAAAGTTCCCTGAAATGTGATATTATTAATATGAAGAAGCCCCTGTCACGCGCGCTTTTGCTTGACAAATCGGCCCCCATGTGATATAAATATTGATGTGTTCGGCGGCATGTGAGGGCAATTCCGCTCACCCCGGCCGGGGAATTTGCGGGAACAACCCACACATTTGCGCGGGTATGGCGGAATCGGAAGACGCGCCGGATTTAGGATCCGGTGGGAAACCGTACAGGTTCGACCCCTGTTACCCGCACCAAATAAGAAACACCGAATTGATACAGTGTGTCGATTCGGTGTTTCGTTATTTTATGCCCGAAAACGCTTATGGCACAAAGCTTTGTGTAATGCATCTTGTGCATTTTCATATGTCCTGTGCCACTATGTTGTGGTTCTAAGTGCCCGGATAGGACGGAAACCACTATGGATTGTGCTTTGCAATCGTTAAAAGACCGCTAATCGTTATACAGCCGATAGTAAAAAAATATGGGTATAACTGCAAAGACCGGGGAGAAAAACTACACTGAAATCTTGTCTGCTTAGATTTCCACGGTTATCTCTTTCCCGACGAAAAACGTGAAAACCAGCCTGCCGTCGTTGAATACCGTGATGTGGTCGACGGTCTTAACAAACCGAGCCTCACTGAATGCCAGGTCCATATCCGGCAGATCCATGATTTCAAACAGGAATCCGCTCAGCACTTCAGCCTTTAAATCACGCTCATTTTTCTCCGCCTGCAGACATTCAATGCGCTCTTTTTGCTTTTCATATCTGTCAACCAGACTGTTGTAACTGGTAGTGTATTCTGTTTGGTCTCTGGCGCTTGTGGCGTTATCGTAAATACACTGTTTTATGAGTCCGGTTATGACCTCCATCTCCTGAATGGCCTCGTCGAGCTGCTTTTTTATGTCGGCTGTGTCGGCAAGCTCAGCTTTCAGGAGCCTGCCGTCCTCTATAAACTGCTCCCGGTCAACAATCAGAAGGCTTAACGCCGTAACATAAGCATCCTTTATCTGCTCCTCCGTCAAATGCGGTGTGGAGCATTTTTTGTGTTTGTCCTTGAATTTTGCATTACACTGCCAGACGACTTTCCGGTACGGATCATTGGAATGCCATACTTTGCGACCGTAGGCTTCACCACAGTCCCCACAGACAATCTTCCCGGAAAAAACACTACCGGTAAAACGTCCCTTGGAAGTGCTCTTCCGACGGAGCAGTTCCTTATTAACCTGGTCCCATTCTTTAGGATCAATGATTTCGGGATGTGATGCTGTAACGTAATACTGCGGAACCTCACCCTCGTTGACTTTCATGGTTTTTGTGAGGAAATCCGTTGTAAATTTTTTTTGAAGCCTCGTATCACCTTTGTACTTTTCGTTTGTAAGTATGCTTTCCACAACTCTGGTCTGCCACACGGTCTTGCCGGCCGGAGTGGGTATGCCTTCCTTCGTAAGTGTTTTAGCAATACGGCTAGGTGAATTTCCCTCAAGGAACATCCGGTAAATTCGTTTCACGATTTTCGCCTGTTCCGGATCAATCTCCATCTGCCCGTCGGCACCTTTGCGGTAGCCGAGGAACTGGCTGTACGCGACGCTGTATTTGCCATCAGAGAATTGCTTTCGCTTACCCCATGTGACGTTCTCCGAAATGCTCCGGCTCTCCTCTTGAGCCAATGAACTCATAATCGTAAGCAGGAGTTCACCTTTACTGTCAAAGGTCCAAATCTGCTCCTTCTCGAAATAGACCTCGATTCCGTTTTCTTTCAGCTTACGAATGGTAGTCAGGCTGTCCACAGTGTTCCGAGCGAATCGGGATACAGATTTTGTAATTATTAAGTCAATCTTTCCGGCAAGAGCGTCGGAAACCATTTCCTTGAAACCGGTACGGTGTCGGGTGTTAGTGCCGCTGATGCCTTCATCCGTATACACCGCAACAAACTCCCATTCCGGATTCGCCTTAATATAATTGGTGTAATAATCAACCTGGGCTTCGTAGCTGGTAAATTGCTCGTCGCTTTCTGTACTGACACGGGCATAACCGGCTACCTTTCTGCGGGAAAGTTGATTGACGGGCTTTCGGATATGCGGGTTGAACGTGGGCGGAATAACCGTAACGTTTTTAGCTTTTGCCATAGTAGCACCTCTTTGTTCGAAAAAGCAATAATGAAATTGATGAAGATTTAAGTGGATGAATCCGTCTTTGTCTTCCTTTGTCGCTTGAGCGTTTTCTCCCTGGCTGACGCTTTCATCTCATCCGTCCAGCTTTCCGCTCTGGAACGGTCCTGCCATCGTTTAACGGTTTCTGTACTATCGGCAAGGCAGAATACCAGTGTATTGTTCTTCTTTGCTCTGATTGCCGTTATTTTGTCGTGGATCGTTTCTATGTTGCCGATAACCTCTTCGGTTACTGAGTTAAGCGTTTTTTCCGGAATCTGTTTAGACGGGCAGAATGATTTGCCCTTTGTATTTAAGGTACTGCAAATCCACACCGCTCCGGAATGTGTGACCCTTCTGCGGTAATGTTTTCTGCAGTTATCACAAACAATAAGGGCTGAGAAAGGATATCGTTTCGTACAGCCTTTGTCCGCCGGGGCATATTTTGCAGCGCGGCGGTCAATTTCAGCCTGCACCGCGTTGAACTCTTCTGCGCTGATTATTGCCTCATGAGTTCCGGTTGCACTGTATTTCGGAAGCTCACCGGTGTTTTTCAAGGTCTTTTTTATCAGGTAATTCTCGCTGTAGGTCTTTTGAAGAAGGAGATTGCCGGTATAAGTTCTGTTGCGTAGAATCACACAGACAGCATGTTGATGCCATTCGTTTCCGTATCTGGTCCTGACACCGTCAGCATTCAGACCGTTCATTATTGCCACGATACCTTTTCCGGAAAGGTACTCCCGAAAAATCCTGCGTACAATCCTGGCTTCTTCCGGGTGAATCACATACGCTCCGTTTTGATAGCGATAGCCGAGAATCGTTCCGTTCCAGGGACTGCCTTCTTCGAATTTCTTCTTTATCCTCCACTTCATGTTTTCACTGGCAGACCGGCTTTCAGCTTCCGCATATCCCGCAAGGATCGTCATCATTAATTCTCCATCCGCGGAGAGCGTGTGGATATTCTGTTCTTCAAAGAAAACGTCCACCCCAATAGCTTTCAGCTCCCGTACAGTCTTCAGTACCGTTACTGTATTGCGGGCAAAGCGTGAGATGGATTTTGTAATTATCATATCCACTTTTCCGGACCGGCAATCCGCAAGAAGACGTTGGAAGTTCTCTCTTGAATCTTTGGTGCCGGTCTTGGCTTCGTCGGCATATACCCCGACATACTGCCAGCCCGGGTGCTTCTGTATCATTTCGCTGTACGCACTGACCTGGGCTGATAATGAATGGAGCATTGCGTCTTTGCTGGATGAAACTCTCGCGTATGCGGCAACCCGTTTCAGCCTTGGTACTGGATTAGGGAACGAAACCCGTTCAATTTTCGCCATATTGACATCCTCCTCGTATCAAATCGGGGTTAGTATATATATCCATATATAACGGAGAAAGTCAAGCTAATTCTGCGAAAATACTGCCCGGTGGGAATCCGTATTTTTTAGATAGAATCCTGACGGACTTCCGATAATCCGCGGGGCTTAAAAACCCCTCCTGTACCATACGTTCTATGAGTGACAGCGAGGTGTGATACATCAGCAGATTCTCATAGCTGTATGGGTCTGCGGGAAACAAGGTAACATTCCCGGCAGCAGAATTTGCGGTTTTTGTTGCCATAAGATATAAACTCCTTTCCACACTGACTGCAGGTCAGTGTATAAAATGCTTTGCGTTTAACTTCATCCTGATGGGAATTCCACCAGGCCATTCTGCACTTATCGGAGCAGTATTTCTTTGCTTTATGGCCAGTTAACTGCTTGACAGGTTTCCCGCAATTCAAACAGGTACGGGTGTTCGGCAGCTCGGGGTGCCTGCGGATATGTGAATATACAGTGTTGGGAGACAAATGCAGCCGGGTGGCAATCTCGGCAGGAGTAATACCGTACAGCCGCATGTTTTCAATTGCATGTTTATCCTGTGGTTTCATAGTGTTCCTCCAATAAATAATGTGGAGGATGACTGAAACAGCCACCCTCCTTAAAATAGTCCTTATACGGCTTCTTTTACTTTCGTACCTTTATTGCTTCCGGACGGACCAGCTTACCGTCCACGCGCTGCGTTACAACAAACCCGACTTGTCCGTAATCGGCATAACGCTCCGCAAGGCGCTTTATGACACGTTTGCCACGGTCACCGATCCAGAAAAAGCTGAAATCACCGAATAAAATCGGATAAGTGCCGAGGGCAAATCCGGGTTCAGTGCTGTCGAGGTACTTTGAAACATATACCCGATAACCGAACAATGTATCGTAATCGTCGGCCTTAGTGTTGGAGCTCCAGATCAAGCGGCCGCTGGCGGTGCGGGTCTTCCTGAGCATCTGGTATACCTTTTCGGACATTATGAAAGCCGTGTTTTTCCCGTGACGGTAGGGTTGCTTAAGAGAATGAACGAGGTCGATTACATCGTCGATACACACCTTCCCGGCTTCAGCCGTTTCGGTTCCTGGCTGTGCCTGATAAATCAGACCCGTAGGCTTTCCGATACCGTCTCCGGTAAGAAAGGCTTCCTCCTCGGCACGGCCTATATTCTCTCCAAAGCACTTTTTTATATATGCCTCGAGATCAATGCCGGATTCCTCGAGTAGTTCATCGGATACGAGAATCTTCGTTCCGAGCTTATACGCTTTCAGCGTAATCTGGCCGAATGTTAAGTCCGAATCCGGATAAGCATGAGATTCTTCAACCCACTGAGCAGAACCTCCGTCTTCGGTTATTGTAATTTTCAAATCGTGGTTGGTATGCTTGATCGTGGATATGCCGCGAAGAATGTTGTTCTCATACAGAGCCTCGACTAACTTCATATCGTATTCATCCGGCACAAGATATCCGCCGGAGTGTCACTTCCTTCACGGAGAGCGTTTTCGGGAAGCCCGTTGTACATATGCTCCCAGTATGCCTTGCTGTAGGTAGCGTCTTTCTTGTGCTTAACCTCTGCCGCTCTTGCAGCTTTAACCTCAGGTGTGATTCCGTCCATTTCTTCCTTTATAGCCTGAAGACGGGCATTGTATTTTGCTACTGTATTCATTTTGAATTCCTCCATTATGTAGTTTTTGTTATATGCCTTTGCGGGCACGGAGTAAACGCTCCATGACGTCGTCCTGCGGAGTGGGGCCGCTGTAGTCCACGGTGCAGTTTTCTTAAAACTGGACAGCCATTGATTGAAATTTGGTAGTTAGGAATCAAAATACCAAACAAAAAATAGAGCGGCGAATCAATTTTTCGGACAGATATGAAATCTTGCAGCCAAAATCTGGACAGATTATGATATAATATCTGTAATTGATTTACGCCCTCGGAAAAGGAGCAAGCAATGGCTAAAGATGGAACCCAACGTGGCGGAGCAAGACCTGGCTCTGGACGAAAAAAGAAAACCGCCGAAGGAACATATGAACATGTACCTTTCACTGCTGAACAGTTGAAAGAACTTACTGAATCCCCGCATGTCGCATATGTTTCCAGCAAGACAGTTTCATTCACAAAGGCATTTAAAACAGCGGCATGGCAAAGGTATTGTGACGGGATTGATCCTGTACAGATTTTTGCAGACGCCGGGCTGAACATCGAAACTCTCGGCAGACCTCGCATACTTGGCTTTTTCAAACTGCTACGCGAAGCGAAAGCCAAAGGAGTACCTTTCACTGAAGGAAATGAACCTTATCCGAGCGATACTGACAAGACATATTCTTTCCCAACTCCTCCAAGGAGAGCCAATCGAGGGCGGCCTCCTGTTATGAGCGACTCTGAGATTAACAAACTTGCAACAAAGGTTGCATACATGTCACAGGAGCTGGAGTTTATAAAAAAAATTATTTTAGCGGGAAAGAAGGAAAAGTAGCTATGTATATGGGTGGCTCACCTGAAATCCGCTACGAAATAATTGCCGAAACAATAAAGAGAGATAATAACCTGCTCAATATTTCCTACTTATGTGAACTGGCCGGCGTTTCTCGCTCAGGTTTTTACTACTGGCGAAGCAGAGAAGCTGAGCGGCTCACAGCAGAAAAGCAGGATAGGAAAGATTTTGATCTTATTCTTGCGGCATTTCAATACCGTGGCTATTCAAAAGGCGCACGAGGTATACATATGCGTCTTCTTCATCAGAACCCGCCTGTGCAAATGAATCCGAAAAAGATCCGACGTTTAATGAGGAAATTTCATCTTGTGTGCCCTGTCAGAAAAGTGAATCCCTATCGCACGCAAGCCAAGAGGCTCCAGGAAAACCGCATTGCACCTAACATATTAAACAGGCAGTTTAAGGCATTCGGACCTCGTACGGTGTTGCTTACAGATATCACTTTTATTCCAAGGTACTCCCATCACGAGCCTAAATTGAAGTATACATATGTGTGTGTCATTATGGATGCTTTTACCAAAGAAGTACTTGCTTGCGTGTGTAGTGCCTCATACGATACTGATTTCGTTTTAGATGCTATTAACCAAGTGATGGACCTGCATGCTTTAGAGCTGAAAACAGATACCCTAATTCATTCGGATCAAGGCTGCCAGTATACAAGCTCAAAATTCGTTACGCTTTTAAACGATTTTAATCTGCGTCAATCTATGTCAAGACGGGGAAATTGCTGGGATAACGCTCCGCAGGAAAGCTTTTTCGGTCATATGAAGGACGAGATCCATATTAATGCCAGCGACGGGCACAATCAGGTCGAGCGTAAGGTTTTGGATTGGGTGGATTACTATAACAACGAAAGATACCAGTGGAGTCTTGCAAAATTGTCACCGACTGAGTATTACCGTTATGTAACCACAGGCGAATATCCACTGCCGGTCAACAGCTCTGATGTTACAGAAGCTGACGGGGGCTCTGCCCCCGAACCCCCGGAGTTTACCGCTTTTGTTTCCGGGGAAGGCGTAGAAAAAGACGAAGCCGAAGCTCCGCCTTCCCTGCAAACCTGACATGCCGCTCGGGTCGCTCTCCAGCGTTGCCCTATCCTGCGTGTCAGTAAAGCACTTCTATTATACCATACTTCTCACTATAAAATTTCAAACAACGTTATGTTGTCCAATACCTGGGGGGCACTTCAGCCCACCCCATGGTTTTATGTGGGTCATAGTGACGCATTCGTCGGAATGTCATGTCCACACAAGCATAGGCACAACCTCCTTTACATCTTGGGGACACTTGTGGCAGGTTTATGGTTGTTTTCTAAAGTTGTTTTTCTATAGGAAATAATCATAATTTCTTGCCACAGAGTGCCACGTTATAAATATGTCTTTTTCAGCCTGTAACCGATGAGCAGTGTGGTCTTGTCTCCACCACCGGCAGGGCGCTTGCGAAGCACGGTGCCGAAGGAGCGCAACGCTTGATTGAAGTTACGATTGCTCTCCGGGTAGCAGCCATTGACAGCACACCATTCTCGATAGGCAGCGTACAACTCGGTGGTCTTTACATCGGCATCACCCCGCTCTTCTAGGCACTCATCCGCGAAAAGTTGGATTTTATTGCTGTCGTGGAAATACTCGTTTGTCGCGTCGATAACCGATTGTGGCAAGGTGAAGCCCTCCTCGCGGAGCATAATGTAACCTTGAAGCAGCCAGTTGAGGATGGCGCTCTGCGTTTCCGGCTTGCCGAACTCTGATTTCAACGTTTTATCCTGCTCCCATTCCTCAAAATGCCTGTCAAACGGGACTATCAGCACACGCCCACTGGTAAACAGCGTCATGTCGTTGATGACAGGCAGATAGTTGGTGTTGACATACAGCTTGAATTGCGGAGCGAAGTCGAAAGAATTCTCATGCAGAAAACGTGCATTTAAGGTGTCGTTGCCCGTCATGCTT